>CALJFV010000192.1 GCA_938074515.1 uncultured Flavobacteriaceae bacterium | reverse complement strand
AAAAAGATTTCACGGGCTTTTTTCTGCCCGACCATTTTAGCCAAATAAGCACTTCCATAACCTCCGTCAAAACTGGTAACATCAGCATCTGTTTGCTTGAAAATTGCATGCTCAGCACTGGCTAAGGTCAGATCACAGGTCACGTGTAAACTATGACCCCCACCTACGGCCCAGCCCGGAACTACAGCAATGACCGCTTTGGGCATAAAGCGGATCAAACGCTGAACTTCCAATATGTTTAATCGGTGATATCCATCTTGACCGACATAGCCTTGATGACCTCGTGCACTTTGATCCCCCCCAGAACAAAAGCTGTACACGCCATCCTTTGGGGAAGGACCTTCTGCGGAAAGTAACACAGCCCCAATTTTAGTGTCTTCTTGAGCATCGTGAAAGGCTTCTAACAACTCACTTGTAGTCGTTGGCCTAAAAGCATTCCGCACCTCAGGACGATTAAATGCGATACGGGCAACCCCTTGACATTTCTTGTAAGTTATGTCTTGAAATTCTTTAACTGTTTTCCAATTCGGCTGATTCATGACTGGTTTTTTTTAAACGTTTATTCAAAATAAAGGATCATCACTGGCCATTATTCACGGTCTAACAAGCTTATCCCATCTGGAGTAATTCCGATCTTTTTCTCCTTATAAAGGGTCCCGATGGCCTTTTTAAATAATTTCTTACTCATGCCTAATTCTTGACGAATTAAATCTGGCGCAGAAGCATCACTCAAAGGCAAAAACCCTCCTGCGGCCTCAAGCTCCTCAAGAATATAAGCAGCATTTGGCTCAATACTTTTATAGCCCATTGGCTGTAAAACTACGTCGACTTTACCATCCTCCCTGACCTTCTTGATATAAGCAGTGAGTTTATCCCCAGAGCGAATATCCTCAAATATATCGTCGATATAGATAAGTCCCTGATGCTTTTGATTGATAATAACATTGGCGCCTTTTTCTGTAAGATGAGTCACCAGTACCTCGCAAGGATCAAACTTTTCCAGGGTCATCCCCTCTTGAGTTAAAAAACGATTGGTTTTACTCGAGCCCACGAGTCGATTTGTCTTTTGGTCGAGATACAGATATACAATATACCAATGCCCAACTTTCATCGGACGGGCTTGCTCGCGAAAAGGCACAAAAAGTTGTTTGACCAGACCCCAATCCACAAAGGCCCCATGTTTGTTCACATCACAGCAGCGTAAATAACCAAATGTATTTAAGGTTAAAAATGGTTCTTCGGTTGTCGCAATTGGACGCTCCTCATTATCCAAATAGACAAAAACCTTCAAGGTATCGCCAATACGAAAATGGGTTGGTTTATATCGATTAGGCAGTAAGACCTCTTGGTCCTGTTCATTGCCCAAAAAGAGTCCAGGATCGGTCTCACGCAGTATGGTCAAAGTATTATATTGGCCTAGATTCATAAATGAAGTTTAATGTTTTGGCGCGGCAATTCGTGCATTTTCTTTTAAATAGTCAAAATACTCATTTAGCACCTGATCATTAAGTGTGCTTGGGGTAAAGATCTCTAAAATGCGCGGAGCACTACTTTGGTTAAAAAATGATCCTAATATACTGTTTAAAGATTCCTTATTGTGGGCCTCAAAATACTCAAAGCCAAATTCTCTGGCCATCAAGGATGCATTTCGGGCATGAGTCGTCTCTAAAAAAGTTTCGAAAGGAGCTATTTGTTTGGCGCCAGGTAATATGCGAAAAATCCCCCCACCATGATTGTTAACTATAATTATTCTCAATGAGTTCGGCGTGTAATTTTGCCAAAGGGCATTGAGGTCATAGAAAAAACTTAAATCTCCCGTAATAAAAATTGTCTCTCGTTTATGCGTCTCATGAGCGACAACAGCGGCACCAATAGCAGTACTCATGCTCCCCTCTATACCGCTTGTCCCCCGATTGCAATAAGCGGCGTGGGTTGGATTGGCCTCAAACAACTGGGCGTAGCGAATACTCGCACTATTAGCCAATTGAAGATTTATATGGTCAGGAAGATGTGCCAAAATCGTGTGATGAACAGTAAAATCACTGTAAGGTGCTTGCTCAAGAAAGGACTCATGGCCTTTCAACCGGATTGATTTAAAACTCAGCCAGGTGTTTTTAAATTGATAAGTTTCCGGATTACTTTGAGTTACACCCTCCGTTGTTGTGTTGAAAAATTGATTTGGCTCGATATTAATATGTTCCTTAAGGGCGAAAAAGGTGTCATTTGGGCGCTCAAGTCCGATATGCCAATGATTCTGAATCTCCATGGAGCGCAATAATTTTTTTATCCGCTTTGAGACAATCATTCCACCCAAGCTAATGAGTAAATCGGGTCTAAATTCCTCCATTCGATCCAAAGGAAAATCGGTAATAATTTGATCAATTCCCGATATAAAGTCTGGATCATGCACATTGGCCAAGGTTTCAGTCAAGACAATGATACTCGGGTCGCTGCGCCAATTTTCTAATACAGCCGGAGCAATTGAATTTGGCGGCATCGCGCCAATAAGAATCATTTTATTTGATGCTCCGTGATAGGCCTTATAAAGCCGCTGTAATCGAGGCGCCTCTATAGGATGTGGCATTAAATCTTGATCATCAGCCAGTATAGCAAAATCAAAACCAATGGGTTTGTTGGATTTAGCATAAAGCGGTTCGTCCATAGGGACATTTATGTGGATTGGACCAGATAAGGTTGAGGCCTTTTTAAAGACTTTTTTTAATTGATCCGAGGAATATTTTAGGTTTGGTTCCTGATCAGATAGATGAACCGAGCCCAAAACATGACTGCCAAATATATGTTTTTGATTAATCGTTTGCCCCTCTCCTCTATCGATTAATTTTTCTGGCCGATCTGCAGAAATAACCACTAGGGGTAATTGACTGTAATAGGCCTCGGTTATGGCAGGAAAGTAATTAACCAAAGCGCTTCCCGAAGTGCACACCAAAGCCACTGGACGCCGTGTTTGTTGGGCAATACCTAAGGCAAAAAAACCTGCGCTGCGCTCGTCCACAATGCTGTAACACTTAAAGCCTTGGTAAGCAGTAAAATCCATTACTAGGGGCGCATTGCGCGATCCAGGAGAAATGACTACCGATTCAATACCGGCAGCCTGGCAATGCTGCACCACCAAATGAGACAGAATAAGACGGGAATAATCCATGGTGCACAAAGATACAAAAGGGAATTACCTCCGCTCAACAAATGGCGCAATAACCTGACCCATAGTCGTCATTTTTCTTTGGGTTTCGATCCATTCCTTATTTGGGCTTGAATCTCTGGTAATTCCTCCACCGACAAACAACCTAAATCGGTCGTTAATAAATTGCATACAGCGCAAGTTTACATATAATTCTGCGCATCCATCATCTGGATTATAAAGGCCTAAATACCCTGTGTAAAGCGCTCGATTATACCCTTCATTGGCCCTTACAAAATCAAGTGCTTTATTTTTTGGGAAACCACAAACTGCAGGCGTCGGATGCAGGCACCGGGCCAAATCCAAAACATTAAATGATTCTCTAATATTACCACCTAGATCTGTGCGTAAATGTTGAACAAATCCCGCTTGGTGCTCATGAGTTTGTCCTTGGCTGACACTGGCAAAAGGCTCGAGGGTATTGAGAATCTCGCTAACGACCCAATTGTGCTCTTCGTATTCCTTTTCGGTCCATTGGGGAAATTCCTCTCCCTCCAACCAACGCGTTCCCGCCAAGGCCATGGTCGAATAATTATGCTGATTTGATGAAATTAAAAGCTCGGGTGTTGCCCCACACCAAATACCAAAATCAGGATGTACCATCAAATAGCGAAAAGCCTTTTGATCTGTATTGAATAGGCGTAACAAGAGATAAAGCCAATTTACTTCATGAGCATGAAAGTCATGGGCGCGCGAAAGCACAACCTTGCTCATTTCTCCCCTGTTGATGGAATCTACAGCCTCTTGGACCAGTGACTCATAAACAAGACGGTGATGATTTTGAATTGGTGCACTCCATAGATCAATGAATTCAGGATGCTTTTCAGAAAAATATTGTTCTACTTCACTCAGGTCAATTTGCAAACAGTCAAAAGAGTGTCCAGACCAAATTTGGATTGGCTGATTAGGATTAAACTCTTGAATATAAAACTGGGGGCCAGTTGATAAATTTTTCAAGTTTTGACCATGAGAAAACCAAAACTCTATCCGCGGTGAATTAGGCTGTAAAAAACAAAGCATCGGCCAATTGGCCCGAATGTGATTTTGAATAGTTTCGGATAAGTGATTCACTTAATCTCTCTTTAAGACCATAGTGGTGAATTTAACCACACTGACCAGTGCTTCTTGATCGTCGGTAACATGAATTTGCCAAAGCTGAGTTGTTTTCCCTCGATGAAGAATCGTAGCCTTTGCCCATATATATCCTGAGCGCACACTCTTTACATGATTTCCAGAGAGTTCTAATCCGCGGATTTGCACCTTTTGGTCGGCCATTAATACTTGCGCCGCTGCACTACCCACACTCTCAGCCAAGGCTAAGGTCGCACCACCGTGCAACACACCATCTGGCTGATGAACCCTTGGGGTAACCGGCATTTTGGCCGTTAAAGAATCTGCATCTATAGCCACGTATTCTATTTGCAAAGTCTCCATTAGCGTGCCTTTGCTATATGCGTTTATTGTTTCAAGTAACTGAGTTGTCTCCATAATTTACGGCATAAACCAGAAGGGTTAAAGATACTGATTTAAAACGCTCGGAGCAATTCATTCAGGGCGCTAGAATCTCACTGAAAATTATTCAATAATGGCCAAAAAAAACTATTTTTATGAAAAACCAAAGCATGACGACCCGAAGAGATTTTGTGAAAAACACGGCGCTCGCAGGCGCAGCATTAACAACATTACCCGGCTGGAGTCTGAACTCTGCCGTATCAAACCTCGAGGAAAAGCTACGCGTGGGTTTAATTGGCGTGGGTTTACGCGGAACCAATCACCTAAATAATTTGTTGCTGCGCTCGGACTGTCTTGTTACCGCCATCTGCGATATTGACCCGAAGCGCATCGATATCGCTTTGGGTATGATCTCTGAAGCAGGACAACAAAAACCAAAGGTTTTTCAAAAAAACGATTACGACTACAGAAATCTCTTGGATTTAAAGGAGGTTGATGCCGTGATTATCTCAACACCTTGGTTGTGGCATACCCGTATGGCTAAAGATGCCATGTGGGCGGGTAAATACACAGGACTCGAAGTCTCCGCCGCGAATTCTATGGAAGAATGCTGGGACTTAGTAAATATCCATGAACAGACCGGCAGTCATCTGATGATTCTTGAAAATGTCTGTTATCGCCGCGACATAATGGCGGTGCTTAATATGGTTCGGCAAGATGTTTTTGGAGAACTTTTACATTTTAGATGTGGTTATCAGCACGATCTTCGTTTTGTCAAATTTAACGATGGCAAAACGGCTTATGGTCTCGGGGCTGAATTTGGCACCAAAGGAATCTCTGAATCCGCGTGGCGCACCCAGCACAGTCTAAAACGCAATGCCGATGTTTATCCAACTCATGGCGTAGGTCCCATCGCAGTGATGAGTGATATCAATCGCGGGAATCGTTTCGTCAGTATGTCTTCAATGGCGACAAAAGGCATCGGATTACACAATTACGTGGTACGTGTGGGTGGGCCAGATCATCCTAACGCAAAACTAAAATTCGCTCAAGGCGACATTATCACCTCAATGATCGAAACCGCTAGAGGAGAAACCATAATCGTTACCCATGATTGTAATTCTCCAAGACCATATTCACTAGGCTTTAGAGTTCAAGGAAGTAAAGGACTGTGGGAGGTAGATGGTAACCGCATTTATATTGAGGACCGAGCCGAGCATGCCCATCGTTGGGATAATGCCACGCCATGGCTCGAGCAGTATGACCATCCTCTCTGGCAACAATACGGTACACTTGCCACTGGAGCAGGTCACGGAGGAATGGACTTTTTCGTGTTACAGGCCTTCGTGCGTTCAGCCATAAATAAAGTGGCGCCCCCGCTTGATGCCTATGACGCTGCAGCCTGGAGCGCCATTACCCCGCTTTCAGAGCAATCCATAGCCAATGGCGGTGAAATACAAGATTTTCCTGATTTTACTCGCGGCAATTGGATTAAAAGGGCGCCAGTAGACTGGATGAAAACAGTCTACGGAAAACAATAAATATGCAATCATTTACTGTCCATAGTCCCGCCCGTGTCTGTTTGTTTGGGGACCATCAGGATTATTTAGGGCTTCCGGTCATCGCCGGAACAATCGATCGATTTATGTCTTTTGAGGTCAATCCAACGACCGCAATGTCATTTGAGTTTGACTTATCCGATCTTGGTCAAAACTTGGAAATCCTAATCGACCCATCTAACGCTTATGCTCAAGGGCAAAAAATTGATTTTTTACGTGCTGGATTGCGCGTTGCAGCACGTTATGGGTTTATCGCAAAACACGGATTGCAGATTCGCATTAGCAGCGAGATCCCCATCAATGCGGGGATTTCAAGTTCATCTGCCTTAGTGGTGGGATGGCTGTATACCTTGGCTTTGGCTTTTGGAAATGGCGCTGTACCCTCGAAGGATCTACTGGGACAAATGGCTTTTGAGGCGGAGGTCATAGAACATCAAAGTCCTGGGGGGCAGATGGATCAATACACCATTGCGCACGGGGGACTCGTCCATATTAAAACGGGAACATCCATAAAGGTAACCCCATTAGCCCTGCCGGAAATGAGTTTGGTTTTGGCAGATTCAAAAATCAAAAAACAAACCCTTTCAACCATTGGCTCCGTGCGTGAATTCGCGACTCAAGCCTTCGAACAAATTCATCAAATTGACCCCAATTTTTCTTTGGCAGATGCCAGGATTGAAGAGATAAACAAAACAATAAATCATGTTTCGCCCCACTTACGTCATTACGCCACCGCAGCCGTGCGCAATCACGAAATAACTTTGGCCGCACTGGAGGAATTAAAAAGTGAATCGCCAAACATTGTGGTGCTCGGGAGACTCATGTCTGCCCACCATCATGAATTGAGTCAGGTTTTAAATGTATCTCATCAAAACATTGATCAATGGATGCAAATCGGCCTCAATAACGGGGCTTATGGAGGTAAAATTGTAGGGTCTGGACACGGGGGGTGTAGTGTATTTCTTGTGCCTAGAGAGCAACAAAATAGCTTGTGCAAGGAATTGTTAACGGCGGGAGTGCCAGCGGCCTACCCTGTTAAAATCGATCAAGGGTGTCATCATATAACGTCTTAAAATCCATACAAAGTTAAATCATGAATGGTCACAAACCGTCTTTGTTAATTTTAGCTGCTGGTGCTTCTTCACGGATGAAAAAGTCTCTAGAGGCATTACAATCGGGACCTAAAACTCAATCATCTGGCACAAGACCTGGGTTAAGTTCAAGTGTCGCTTCGAGCACGCACAAAGGCTTAATTCCATTAGATGCCCAAGGTCGAACAGCTATAGATTTATTAATCGATCAAGCCTATGGGGCCGGAATCACGCGCGTTATTTTGATCATTCAACCACCAGGAACTGCCTTTAAACAACATTTTGCGAACAATAAAATAAATATTGAATTCGCCTATCAAAACATCGCAGAGGGACGAGAAAAACCCTTGGGGACCGCAGACGCTTTGGCCCAATGCCTCACACAATTCCCGGAACTACTCGATCAAGAGTTTATCGTGTGCAATGCCGATAATTTATATTCTAAAGCCGCCTTTTTAGATTTGATTGATAGCCCTTTTGAAAATGCCTTAATTGGTTATGATCGCCAAGGTTTGAAATTTCCCCTATCCAAAATCAGAAATTTTGCCCTTTTGGTGGCGGATAAATACGGATGTATGACAGAACTCATTGAAAAGCCAGATGAAAAAATTACGGAACGTCTTTTATCACAGGGACAAAAGCTTAATGTCAGCATGAATCTCTGGAAATTCAAAGGATCAGATCTTTGGACCTCCCTACAACATTGCCCAATTCATCCAGAGCGATTAGAAAAAGAACTCCCAACCGCCGTAAAACTAATGATTACAGTGGGAAACACCAGATTAGCCGTAATTCCAAGAAACGAACACGTCCCTGATTTAACACAGGCGAGTGATATTGGCAGGGTACAGCTTTTTCTAAATCAAGAGCCGAAAGATTAAGCGTGATTTTGCTCTTTGATTAAATTTAAAGCAGAACCATATTTAAACCATTCAATCTGCTGAGCATTATATGAATGATTTACCTTAATTTTTTCAGAGGTACCATCTGCATGAGTTAGTTCGAGCGTTAACGCACGTCCTGGAGAAAAATCTGAGATATCAACTAAGCTCAATTTATCATCCTCTTGAATTTTGTCGTAATCCGCCTCATTAGTAAAGGTCAAGGCTAACATTCCTTGCTTCTTGAGGTTTGTTTCGTGAATTCTTGCAAATGATTTTACCAAAACTGCCGCGACTCCTAAATGACGAGGCTGCATGGCTGCATGCTCTCGAGAAGAACCCTCACCGTAATTGTGATCCCCCACAACCATCGTCATAATGCCGTTCTTTTTGTACTCACGCTGAGTGTCTGGGACACCACCATATTCGCCAGTTAATTGATTTTTAACAAAATTGGTTTTTTCATTAAAGGCATTGACTGCCCCGATGAGCGTATTGTTGGCGATATTATCTAAATGCCCGCGATAACGCAGCCATGGGCCAGCCATGGAAATGTGATCGGTCGTACACTTGCCTTTGGCTTTGATCAATAAGTTCATGTTTTGAACCGATTCATTGGAAATTGGTGTAAATGGGTCTAGAAGCTGTAAGCGATCGGAATTCGGAGCGACAGCAACATTAACATGGCTCCCATCTTCCTCTGGAGCGATGTAACCATTATCCTGAACCTCAAAGCCCTTTGGTGGTAATTCCCAACCTGTTGGCTCATCCAGGATTACTTCATGACCGTCTTCGTTAATCAGGGTATCCGTTAACGGATTAAAATCCAATCGTCCGGCTATGGCAATTGCTGCCGTCAATTCAGGTGATGCGACAAAAGCGTGTGTGTTGGGATTTCCATCAGCACGTTTGGCGAAATTTCGGTTGAATGAATGGACAATTGAATTTTTTGGAGCGTTTTTAGGGTCATCATAACGTGCCCACTGCCCAATGCAAGGGCCACAAGCATTGGTAAATATTTTTGCATCCAATTGCTCAAATATAGACAAGAATCCATCGCGCTCTGCTGTAAAACGCACTTGTTCCGAACCTGGATTAATGCCAAATTCGGCTTTAGTTTTGAGCTTTTTGTCCAATGCTTGTTGGGCAATCGATGCAGCTCGGGACAAATCTTCATAAGACGAGTTTGTACACGACCCGATCAAACCCCATTCAACTTTCAACGGCCAGCCGTTCTCCTGTGCCTTTTGGGTCATGGTTCCAACCTCAGTGGCAAGATCAGGAGTAAATGGCCCATTTAATTGTGGCTTTAAAGTAGATAAATCGATGTCGATGATTTGATCAAAATACGCCTCAGGATTCGCATAAACTTCCGGGTCAGCGGTTAAGTCATCCTTGATTGTATTGGCTAAATCCGCTACCTGATCGCGATCAGTAGCACGTAAATAGCGCTCCATTGACTCATCATATCCAAAAGTGGAAGTGGTCGCGCCAATTTCTGCACCCATGTTACAAATGGTTCCTTTACCCGTACAGGACAACGATTTGGCCCCAGGGCCAAAATATTCTACAATGGCACCAGTACCTCCTTTAACCGTAAGGAGTTCAGCGACTTTTAAAATCACATCTTTTGGCGCCGTCCAGCCTGAAATTTTTCCGGTAAGCCTTACCCCAATAAGTTTTGGAAACTTGAGTTCCCAAGCCATACCAGCCATGACATCAACGGCATCTGCACCACCAACACCAATAGCCAACATTCCCAATCCACCGGCGTTAACCGTATGTGAATCAGTACCAATCATCATTCCACCAGGAAAGGCATAATTTTCGAGAACCACCTGATGTATAATTCCTGCTCCAGGCGCCCAAAATCCGATACCGTATTTATTGGAGACCGATTCTAAAAAGTTAAATACTTCATTACTAGAATTTAGGGCTGATTGTAAATCTGATTTCGCCCCATTTTTAGCCTGAATCAAGTGATCACAATGCACTGTAGTGGGCACTGCAACCTTATCTTTTCCGGCTTGCATAAATTGCAAAAGAGCCATCTGTGCCGTCGCGTCTTGACATGCAATTCGATCTGGAGCAAAATCTACATAATCCTCACCGCGTTTAAAGGCAGTTTCAGGGCTACCCGACCACAAATGGGTATAAAGAATTTTTTCAGAAAGTGTAAGCGGTCTACCTACTGATGATCTTGCTGCTTTGACGCGTTGTGGAAAACGCTCATAAAGCGCCTTAATCATGGATAAATCGAATGCCATAAGTCCTGTTTAGAAGTTCTGCAAAATTACGAAATAAAGACAGAGTTAAAAAACATTTCACTCAGGGAAGACGCAAATTACAATATCCTCAAAAGTCCATAAAAAAGCATGAGTGGAATTTGCATTTTATCAATTTACCAAAGACAAAATTGAGAATTCCTCAAAAACATTTGAGATCCATTTTCTCTAAAAACGGCGGGAAAAGGTCAATGATTAGAGTAAGACCTCTATCAAGGCGTCAATAGATTTGCCTTCCGCCTCTGCCTTGTAATTTTTTAATAACCGGTGACGGAGTACAGGGATTGCTACGGCCTTAACATCCTCAATATCAGGAGAGTATTTGCCTGATAGAGCGGCGTGAGTTTTGGCAGCGAGCATCAGGTTTTGAGAAGCCCTAGGGCCGGCCCCCCAGTCAATGTATTTTTTGACAACATCCGGAGCATTTTCCGAATCCGGTCTGGTTTTAACAACCAGTCTAACGGCATAATCCACGACGTTATCTGCTACCGGCATACGACGAATTAGCTTTTGATATCGCATCAAGGTTGGCCCATCAAAAGTTGGTTCAAGGGTATGTTCTATATCTGCTGTTGTTGACTTTACGATCTGTATTTCCTCATCCAAAGAGGGATAGGTTAAATTAATCGCAAACATAAAACGATCTAACTGAGCCTCCGGCAATGGATAAGTTCCCTCTTGCTCAATCGGATTTTGTGTCGCTAAGACAAAATATGGTTGGCTTAGTTCATGTCGCACCCCTCCAATGGTCACGGCCCGCTCTTGCATGGCCTCCAGCAAAGCCGCTTGCGTTTTTGGTGGCGTACGGTTAATTTCGTCTGCCAATATTATTTGGCTAAATATGGGCCCCTTAATGAATTTAAAATTACGCTCTGAATCTAAAATTTCAGAACCCAGGATATCACTGGGCATCAGATCGGGGGTAAATTGTATGCGGTTAAAGGACAAACCCAGTGCTTTGGAAACCGTTTGAACCATCAGTGTTTTGGCTAACCCAGGGACACCAACGAGCAAAACATGACCGCCAGAAAAAATGGCACAAATAATTTCGTCGACCACCTTCTCTTGACCCACAATAACCTTCTGAATTTGGGCTTTTAGATTTTTATATTCTTGAACCAATTGGTCCATTAAGGTGACATCGGACATAATCTTTTTGTCTTACTTTTTCAGCCAGTTACTGGCAAATTCACAATCGAGATAATCTCCATTGACACTGATGTAAGTTTCTCTTATTTTTTTGTTTTGCCAGGTTTCTATGGCTTTAATTTGTTTTTCTTTGAGCGCGAGATCTTGAATTTTTTCGTAATCGGCCACAAAATCAGCCGCGTGCTCGCTCTGACGACTGGTTACCGTTAAAATTTTAAATGAAGTTTTTCCGGTGTAATCGCGATCGCTGAATATTTGTGAAACCTCATTTTCCTCTAAATTATAAACTTGAGCACTAAGGGTCGGATCCATTTTGGTTAAATCAAACTTTGTGTCAAGTGATACCGGATTAATGAGTAGACCTCCATTATTTCTGGTCTCAGTTTCATCAGAAAATTCGCGTGCTGCGTCTGCAAAGGTCAAACGACCTTGGGTGATTTCAGTCCGGATGGAATCAATCTTTGCCCGAGCGCCTGCGACAGACTCTGAGGTTACTTCTGGAAACAATATAATATGACGCACATCTATTTCTTGTCCGCGAACTTTATCCACTGTAACGATGTGATAACCAAACTCTGTCTCAAACGGCTCACTAACATCTCCCTCTTGAAGTGAAAAGGCAACGTCTTTAAATTCTTTGGCAAAAGGCGAATTTTTTCTTATTCCTGGTATTAGCCCCCCTTTTGATGCCGAGCCATCTTTGGAATACAACACGGCCTTTGTGGCAAAACTAGAACCATTTTCGACGATGTCACGCCTAAATTCATTGAGTCTATCGATAACGTCCTGTTTGGCTCTCTCTGTGATTACTGGCTCAATTATGATTTGTGCAACTTCAACCTCAGCACTGAATACTGGACGCTGATCCTCTGGGATGTCAAAATAAAATTGACGCACTTCTTCCGGGGTAACTTCAACATTCTCAACAACTTTTTGTTGCATCTGTCCCGCGAGGAAAATGACTTTATTGGTTTCAAAAAGTTCCTGACGCAATTCCTCAATACTGGATTTTTTATAAAATTCGGCCACCTTGGCTTCGTCCCCACCAAACTGATCTGTGATGTAAGCAATCTGCTGCTCAATACGGGCGGTAATTTCGTCATCGGACACAACCAAACTATCTACTTTAGCATGATGGGCATATAGCTTATCCTCCATCAATTTTCCCAGGAGTTGACATCGAGTAATGTCCTTAATGGAAACGCCCTGTTGCTGCATTTCTAGATAACTTTTGTCGATATCACTATCTAAAACGACATACTCCCCTACCACGGCTGAAACTCCTTCTGCTTTGAAACGTGTAAATGTTTTTTCAGGCAGTATGCTGTCTTGGAGCACTAAAACAGGCTCTTGTATTACATTGGTACTGTCAATGACTATCTCTTGGGCAGAGACTGCTCCAAATATCAATAACGTCCCTATGCACAGGACCTTAATCTTGGCCATAAATTTCAAATGTTTTATTTCTGATCGCATCTTTGGTGATGTCTTTCTCTAATTTCAAGGTAAGCTCCTGCTTCCGGCGATTTAATATGATCTGTCGAATCGTTGGTGCCACGTATGATAATGGTGCCACGTCGTTGCGATCTAACAGACCTTCAATTTTCAGTAAATATAACCCTAATGAGTCTTGAAACTGGTTAATTTTTATATTTTTTAACGCCTCAATATTTTTCCCTTTTAGTGGGGGAATTTGTTCTACAAGTCTTTCTTGACGAACCCAAAGTGAGTCATTCAGGTTAACCGATTTAAATTGCAGTCGCCATTCTTCTAAAAGTTCACGATCGATTGAATCAAATCGCTTTAATGCTTCCTTCACCTCATCTTTGGCTAAATACTGCTCATCTAAGTGAACAAAACGACAACGCACAAGAGCCTCATTGAGTTTAAAATTTTCTCGATTTAGCTCATAATAGTTCTGCATCTCCTCAGGACTAATGACCGAATCGAGTAAAGCGGTAACAATTTTACCTTTATAGGATTCGGTGTATAGGTCAGTTCTGTATTGCTGAATCAGTTCTTCCAAGTCAGATTGCAAATCCAAACTTAGGTTAATCTTGGCCTGATCAATAAGCAATTGCTGCGTCGCCCATTTATTAATCTGGTTTTGAATGATCAAAGCGCTGTCCTGCGAAGAAGTGTTCACGCCGAGCAAATCGCGAATATCTTCTAGATACAAATAAGATTGATTGACCCTGGCTAAAGGCCTTTTTTGGCTTTCCTCTGGCGCAAAATATTGACATCCTGAAAAACCAATGAGTAAAATAATCAACGCTAAAGTTCGCCTCATCATTTGGACTTTAACGCACGCTTTAATTTGCGCAAAGCGCTCTTGTTAATTTTGGCAGGATATTTTGCGGCTAATTCATCATTCCATATCGACTCAAGTTGACTTTGATAATCGCTAAGCACAGCACCCTCGACTTCTTCATACTTTTTCACTCCAGCGGGCAAGAATTCCTGTGCCTGAATAAGGGTATACTGCATTGGAGACTCAAAAACTTCAGATAGGCCCTGTTTTAAAACGTAATTCGAGGGAAGTTTTGGAGACCCCTCTTCAAATAAACCCTCTGAAACAACGACCCTTAAGGCCCCTTTTTGATTGAGTTGGGATTTGACATCGCTCGGTGATTTACCGCGACGTAATAATTCTAACACTTCGTCCATGTCTTCCTCAGAGGTCGTTTGAATCACCGCTCCTTTCACTCGATTTTTCCATAGATATTGGCTTTTGTGCGCCTCATAATAGTTGCGCAATCCCAAAGAATCAGATTTAGCCTTGGTCCAGATATTTTTTTCCATGACATCAAAGATTAAAAGCCCATCACGGTATTCATCAATAATGGCGGCATAATCAGGATTAACCTGTTCTAAATTTTCCTTAAAATAATCCTTAACCTTCTCTGTTTCAAATTCTTCGTAAACCATTTCTAGGAAGGTTGTGATTTGTTTAAAAGGACGTACCTTGGTTTGACGCTCCGCCAAGTATGCGCCGAAATCATTGTAGAAGTAGGTTTTGGCACCAATAGTAAACAAGGGTCTATTTTCTTTGTTTTCAAAAGCGACAAAACGCCACTTACGATCAAAAACACTGTCGTTAAGTATCGCAATAAATGAAGACTTATAGGGATAAGCTTGGAATCCTAACTCCTCCTTAATTTTTTGACTAACGGCTGTTGTCACGATTTTTGCCCGATCGCCCAGCTTTACCATTTTGGTGAGGCGCTCCTGTTCATCTTCAAAATTTGGCAACTTCCCCTTATCCTCAAGACGGATGATATGCCATCCAAATCGCGTTTGAACTGGTTCAGATATTTGCCCCTTTTGTTCTAATGCGAAGGCAGCATCCTCAAAAGAAGGCGCCTTTAGGTCTCCTTGGGTAAATGGGCGCATTAAGCCTCCGTTTATTCCGGTATTCTTATCATCAGAGTACTGCTTCGCCAAATCCTCAAAAGCCACCCCCTTTTCGAGCAAACCAGCAATTTCCATAATGCGGTCTTTGGCAGTATCCAGAGAATCAAATCGAGTTCCGATCATAATATGAGAAACTGTTCTTTTGGGCAAAACAGGGCGTCGATCCTCTAGTTTGACGATATGATAGCCAAATTGCGTGCGCACTAGATCAGAGATTTCCCCAACCTTGAGGTTATAGGCCACACTTTCGTATGGATAAACCATTTCAAAAACATTGAAATAATCTAAAGAACCACGACTTTCATCCGCTTTG
>CALJFV010000191.1 GCA_938074515.1 uncultured Flavobacteriaceae bacterium | reverse complement strand
AAATTATTACGCTCAAGGGTTGATTGCCGCGGAAAAAAAAATTAAGTTTGTTTAGATGGAAGTTTTCAAACACATAAAGCATCTGCTGTATCGTTATGAATGCGTTATTTTACCCGGTTTTGGGGCCTTTATTACACGCAGTCACAGTGCTGTAATTCAGCCTGATGGGCTCTTGGTTCCGCCAGGAAAAACCGTGTTTTTTAACAGACAATTACAAACTAATGATGGCCTTTTGGCCCATCATTTAGCACACGCAGAAGGAATTACCTATGCGCTTGCTTTGGAAAAAATCAGACGCTTTAGTGCCCGATTGTTAGAGGGCCTCAAGCCAGGATCGACTCTTGATTGCGCCCCGTTAGGACATTTTGAGGTCAAAGAGAAAGGGTTGTTGAGTTTTGTGGCCGCTGACCAAATGAATTTAGCGACTAAATCGTTCGGGTTGACTTCTTTGTTAACACACCCTATTGATCGTACTGATTCCGAGACGCCCGTCATCCCAATCTATCGCGCTAAGTCTGGCGTCCAAAGCATCTGGCGATACGCGGCTGTAGGTTTAATCGCTCTAGGCTTAGGCGGCTATGGTGCAACCTATCGCTACAACCAATCGGTAATGGCTTATAATCAAAGTCTAGAGGCCCAAGCGCAGGAATACGTTCAAGAGCAAATTCAGCAAGCAACCTTTACACCAGATATTGATCCCTTGATAATATCTGTAACGATTGACCCTCCTAAAGGACCGTATCACTTGGTTGCAGGAGCCTTTCGAGTTGAAGATAACGCCACGCGCAAGGTTGCTCAATTAATAGAAAAAGGATACGATGCCCGTATTATCGGTCAGAATAAATACGGATTGCATCAAGTTGTTTTTTCCTCTTATTTAGACCGCCCTCAAGCCCTAAAGGCTTTATCACAGATTCGCGCCAAAGAAAATAAAGAGGCCTGGCTCTTAGTCCAATAAGACCCTAAACCCAATTATATTATGACCCCTAGAACCCCATCAGAGTCCAGAACGACGTTGACTGACTTGGTATTACCTAGTGAAACCAACCCCATCGGCAATATGTTTGGGGGAGAGCTCTTGGCCCGTATGGACCGCGCAGCGAGTATTGCTGCCAGGCGACACAGCAGACAAATTGTCGTTACCGTGTCGGTAAATCACGTGGCCTTTAACAAAATGATTCCTTTGGGCAGTGTCGTGACGGTTGAAGCTTCTATTTCTAGGGCATTTAATACCTCCATGGAGGTTTATATGGATGTTTGGCTCGAGGATCGCCAAAGCGGCGAGCGGAGTAAAGCCAACGAGGCCATTTTCACCTTTGTCGCTGTAGATGAGCAAGGCCATCCCGTTCAAGTTCCAGAAATAACACCCCAGACCCCATTGGAACAGGAACGATTTGCTGCCGCATTGCGTCGCAGACAACTCAGTCTTGTTCTGGCAGGAAAACTTAAGGCTCATGATGCCACTGAATTAAAGGCAATTTTTGAACAATAATTATGCTGCATGATCTTCAACAAAGTTATGGGGGTCTTTTTGAAAAAGCCCTGATTGAAGAAATCAATCAAGTCGGTACTTTTAAGGAAGTCCCCGAAGGCTTTCTGCTGATCGATTTCGGACAATATATTAGATCCATGCCCTTATTGGTCTCTGGGGCGATAAAAGTGTTGCGAGAAGATCAACAGGGCAATGAATTATTGCTTTATTTTCTGGAAGAGGGAGATACTTGCGCCATGACCTTGAATTGTTGTTTAGGGCAGACCCAAAGCGAAATTCGTGCGGTCGCAGAGATGGACACCAAACTCATTATGATTCCTATTCAAAAGATGGAAGAATGGACCGGAAAATACAGGTCCTGGAGAAACTTCGTTTTTGAAAGCTACCACAATCGTTTAATGGAAATGCTCGAAAGTATTGATTCTATTGCCTTTTTGAGAATGGATGAGCGCTTATTAAAATACCTTCATGAGAAAATTGCTGTCAACCATAACGCCATTCTTCATACGACACATAAAGAGATTGCTTATGACTTGCATACTTCTCGTGTAGTTATTTCTCGCTTGTTAAAAACTTTGGAAAATAATGGGGCGATTAAACTGCACCGAAACAACATCGAAGTTCTTGGGACTGATCAAAATTAATTGCGTGTAACTTGAGTTACCCATCCAAAGAAACAGAGCCTGTATCTTTGTACCCATACAGAAAAGATTATGGAAATTCATTTGATTCTAGGATACTTCAGCGCAATACTTATCGGCATAGTCCTGGGGCTTATCGGAGGGGGTGGTTCAATTTTGACGCTACCAGTATTGGTTTACCTCTTCGGCATTGAGCCCGTTATAGCAACGGCTTACTCGCTTTTTATTGTTGGTGTCGCCGCGGTTGCGGGGACACTAAAAAACATGAGCCAGAAATTGGTCGACTTTAAAACTGCCTTAATTTTTGCGCTCCCTGCGTTTATTGCGGTTTACCTCACCAGAAGATATCTCGTTCCGTCTCTTCCTGATCCATTATTATCATTGGGTGATTTGAGTCTCTCGAAAGATGTTGGAATTATGGTGTTTTTTGCTATAATCATGGTCTTGGCCTCTATCTCTATGATTCGGGACCGTCGCAAAGAAGCAGGTGCTAATTCAGAAAACAGTGAGCCTCAATACAACTATCTCTTAATTGTATTAGAGGGATTTGTCGTTGGCGTGCTTACAGGTATCGTCGGTGCAGGTGGTGGATTTTTAATCATCCCCGCATTAGTTCTTCTGGCAAAATTACCCATGAAAAAAGCTGTGGCTACGTCATTATTGATTATCGCCATCAAATCGCTCATTGGGTTTGTCGGCGACATACAGGTAATTAAAATTGATTGGGGGTTTTTATTAGTTTTTGCCTTGCTTTCTGTCGTTGGTATCTTTATCGGAGTGCGATTGAATCAAATTGTACCTGGCCAAAAATTAAAAAAGGGATTTGGATGGTTTGTCCTTGTCATGGGGGTATTTATTGTATTGAGGGAATTACTCTAAATAAAATAGGCTGAAAAAACTACATGGACTATATTTAGGCTTAATGCCGCAAACCAAACTGTAACTTGTGTTACCTATTAATTGAAAATCAGTGCTTAATTTAGCAAAACAAATAGCAAGTATGTGGCCGAGTGGCTCAAAATAAAATAGATTATTTATGAAAATCGAGCAAATTTATACCGGATGCTTAGCGCAAGGCGCTTACTATATCGAGAGTAATGGCGAAGTGGCGATTATTGATCCACTTCGTGAGGTACAACCTTATATCGATCGTGCTGCAAAATCAGGAGCAACGATTAAATATGTGTTTGAAACCCATTTTCACGCTGACTTCGTAAGTGGTCATGTAACCCTCTCCAAAGAAACAGGAGCGCCGATTATTTATGGCCCTCAGGCATCGCCATCTTATGAGGCCATTATCGCTGAAGATGGACAAGAATTCAAAATCGGTGACATCACAATTATTGCGCTACACACCCCAGGACATACGATGGAGAGTACGACCTATTTATTGCGCGATGCCCAAGGTAAAGATCACGCTATATTTAGTGGGGATACTTTGTTTCTAGGGGATGTTGGACGCCCCGATTTAGCACAAAAAGCAGCCCATATGACCCAGGAAGAACTCGCTGGAATGCTGTTTGACAGTCTTCGCAAAAAAATCATGCCATTGGCGGATGACGTAATTGTTTACCCAGCTCATGGGGCAGGTTCTGCCTGTGGTAAAAACATGATGAAAGAGACTGTGGACACCCTCGGAAATCAGAAAAAAATGAATTATGCCCTACGGCCCAACATGACGCGTGAAGAATTCATTCATGAGGTTACCGACGGTTTGGCACCCCCTCCGATGTATTTCCCGCTTAATGTAAAAATGAATAAAGAGGGTTACGAAGATATCGAAGATGTCTTGGCTCGAGGAACTCAACTTTTAAGCCCAGATGGATTCGAAGTGGCTGCTAATGAGACTGGAGCAATTGTTTTGGATGTAAGGCATCAAGACGACTTTGTAAAAGGACATATTCCGCGTTCAATCTTTATTGGCCTGGACGGAACCTTTGCCCCTTGGGTTGGTGCTTTGATTGCCGACGTGGCTCAACCCATTCTACTGGTTGCGCCAGAGGGACGTGAAGAAGAAGCAGTAACGCGATTGTCACGTGTTGGATTTGATCAAACCCTTGGGATTTTAAACGGTGGATTTGACGCATGGAAAAATGCAGGAAAAGAATATGACAGCATCTCTTCTGTCCCTGCCCATGCCTTGGCAAAAGAATATGAGAAGGGTTCTGTCTCTGTATTCGATGTGCGAAAATCTACAGAATATTTGTCTGAACATGTGGAAGGAGCCAACAATACTCCCTTAGATTTCCTCAATAATCATTTAGCCGAATTCCCAAAAGACAAATCATTTTATATCCACTGTGCGGGAGGATATCGCAGTGTCATCGCTGCCTCAATTTTAAAAAGCAGAGGAATTCACAATTTGATTGATGTTTCTGGAGGTTTTAAAGCGATTTCTGAAACGACTCTTCCTAAGACAGATTACGTTTGTCCTTCGACCTTGTAATTTAACCCACATTTAAAAGCACTTTGCCCAGGGCGAGGTGCTTTTTTGTTTGTGTAACCATTGTTACTGTTTGTCTGAAAAACCTAATATAATTTTAACCTCAAACTCAGAATAGGTTCCTTGCGAATCTAATTGCTGATAAGTCCTCAAAAATTAACCATGAACAAACTCCTAATAATTATGTCATTTTTATCAAGCATTTTTACGACATCGGCACAAAATTCAGACGCCATTTCCGTACTCAGTAAAAATCAATTTGCTGAAGCAATTCAAGGCAAAAAAGTAACCTTATTAGACGTACGCACTCCTGAAGAATTTTCTGAGGGTTTTATAATGGGCGCGATTAACATCGACTACTTTGATCAACAAAACTTCATCAAACAAATTTCTCGTCTCGACAAAACTGAGCCTGTATATCTTTACTGTCGCTCCGGCAATCGAAGCATGAAAGCAGCGCGCCAACTGGTTTCCTTGGGCTTTGAAAAAGTCTATGACCTAGCTGGAGGCTATATGGTCTGGTCAAACCATTAAATTGTGGCTCTAGACGCGTCTTATTGGGAGCAGCGTTATTGCGCTCAAGACACGGGTTGGGATTTGGGGTGTATCTCTACACCCTTAAAAACCTATGTCGACGGGCTAACTGATTTTAGCAAAAAAATCCTCATCCCTGGAGCTGGCAATGGTCACGAAGCCATTTATTTACACCATAAAGGGTTCCGCCATGTATACGTTTTAGACTGGTCCTCCTCAGCGCTGTCTCATGTTCAGCAAGAGTGTCCGGACTTCCCAGAGGATCATCTTATTTGTTCAGATTTTTTTCTGCACCAGCAGCAATACGATTTGATATTAGAACAGACCTTTTTTTGTGCGCTAACGCCTGATTTGAGACCTAAATACGCAGCACATATGGCCTCTTTGCTAAAGCCCAAAGGGCGTTTGGTTGGATTGCTTTTTGACGCACCCTTAAATAACGACGTTCCTCCTTTTGGCGGAACAAAACAGGAATATATCGCTTATTTTAGACCTTATTTCGCTCTAGAAACTTTTGAGCCTGCCTATAATTCAATTGCTCC
>CALJFV010000190.1 GCA_938074515.1 uncultured Flavobacteriaceae bacterium | reverse complement strand
TAAAATTTTCATTGTTTTTTTCTCTGCATAAACATCAATAAACAACCAGAAAAAATACAATAATTAACAACAAACCAATTTACTATGGCATTACAAGAGGAATTCGAACAGCAAGGTGTATGGTTATTTAAATATCGGAGCAATCTTCCAATAATCATTTTAGTCTTAGGGTACGCTCTTTATTGTTACAAAGAATTACACCCAGAGACCTATTTTTTAAAAGGCGAACAACTCTGGTTCGACCCTTATTTTGAAATGATTTGTTTTGGAGTTTGCACTCTTGGTTTGTTAATCCGTGTATACACTGTTGGTCATACCCCTCGATTTACGTCAGGCCGAAATACAGAGGAACAAGTTGCCGAAACACTAAATACGACTGGGCTTTATTCTACTTTGAGACACCCACTTTATTTGGGGAATTTTTTGATGTGGTGGGGACTTGCCCTACTCACAGGGAACATATGGTTTAATATAATCTTTATTCTTTTTTATTGGCTTTATTACGAACGCATTATGTTCGCAGAAGAACAATTCTTAAGACGCAAATTTGGTGAAAAATATACCAGCTGGGCCGAAGGGGTTCCTGCCTTTATTCCCGCTTTAGGTCAGTTTGTAAAACCAAACTTGAGCTTTAGCTGGAAAAAAGTACTGAAAAAGGAGAAAAATGGCTTATTCGCAATGTTTATCCTGTTTTGTTTATTTGACATTAGCGGTGCCTACATAAACGGTGGAACCTACCGTGATGGAAACCTTTTCTTTATCTATGGAACTGTTTTAACTGGGCTAAGCTATTTGGTGCTCAAATTCCTAAAGAAAAAGACTCAGATTCTAGAGCAAGAAGGACGTTAATGTCGTGATTTAATTAGCCGATGGCTTATGCTAAAACTGACTATGCTCTTGAAAGTGGCATGGTACTACAACGCAGTAATCCTTCTTGTTTTGCAATTTCTGAATAAGGAATTTCCTCCACAGTAAATCCCTGTGCGCGCAGCCAAGAATTCAATCGTGTGAAGCTCTTTTCTGAAACGATAACCTCTGGGCTAATAGAGAATACATTGCAATTCATGTGATACATTTCCTCTTTATCCACATGAAATAAATTTTCTGGCCCAATAAAATCAACCAGCCATTGGTATTCCTCTTCGATTAAAAACCCTTCTCTATGAATGATTGCCTTGCCCTTGCCAATGGGTTGAAAACAACAGTCAAGGTGCAAAGCATTTTCACGAGGATCAAAATTTGATTTTTTTAAAGAAAACGAAATCACCTCTTTGTGCGGAAAGAGTTTTTGAAGATGTTCTACCGCAGCCATATTAGTCCGGGCGGTAATGTACTTTCTGTAATCCTTGTCCTTAAAGGTCCCCACAAATATATAATTACCCCAAGGCATAACATCACCACCTTCAATATGAGCGTACTCTGGAAAGCTTATGATTTTTTCAGGGTCGATTTGAGCCATGAGAAATTCCAAGGCATCAATTTCTTTAGATCGATCTTCTAGAATATTAGCGATAATCATTTTGTCCTCAATGACGAAGGCGATATCGCGAGCAAAAATCTGATTGTAATTTTCAATAAGCTCGGGACGAAATACAGTCACACCGTACTTCTCAAGGACATGAGCAAAAGCCTCCATTTCTCGAATCATGTCTTGCTCTAAAGGATAAGTTCCCGCCTTGATGTGTTCTGCAGACTTTGGATCGTAGGCATCCTTAAGGTCTGGTGTAGGGCCATTACTTTTGGCTACGCCCAATACTACTGCTCTAAGACGACCTATTTCATCATGAATGTTTAGATCAAATGCCATACGAATACTGATTATGTCTTTGGCGGCTTCTGTGCGAAAGAGAAGAGATTATTTTCGTCGACTTCGACTAACGATAATCAATATCCTTGAACGCACGAAGCGTGGCTCCTGTATATAATTGACGTGGACGCCCAATCGGTTCTTTGCGCAGGCGCATCTCACGCCATTGAGCAATCCAACCGGGCAAACGCCCCAAAGCAAACATTGGCGTAAACATTGGTACGGGAATGCCTAAAGCACGATAAATGATTCCTGAATAAAAGTCAACGTTTGGATAAAGCTTGCGGTCCACAAAATACGGGTCGCTCAAGGCTTCTTGTTCAAGGCCTTTGGCTATATCCAAAATAGGATCTTGTATGCCAAGATCTTCAAGAACCTCATCCGCTGCTTTTTTAATAATTTTTGCGCGTGGATCAAAATTTTTATAAACGCGGTGTCCAAAGCCCATCAAACGAAATGGGTCGTTTTTGTCTTTGGCCTTTGCCATGTACTTTTTCGTATCACCACCATCTTCTTTTATGGCCTCTAGCATTTCGATTACGGCTTGATTCGCCCCTCCATGCAAAGGACCCCAAAGGGCACTAATTCCTGCAGCTAACGAAGCAAATAAACCTGCATGGGAAGAACCAACCAAGCGCACAGTGGATGTAGAGCAATTCTGCTCATGATCTGCATGCAAAATCAACAACTTAATCATTGCTGACTTGATAACGGTATTACTTTTATATTCACTCTGTGGTTTTTTGAACATCATCTTCAAAAAATTATCCACATAATCCAAACTGTTATCTCCATAATCCAAAGGAAGCCCTGCCATTTTACGATAAGTCCATGCCGTGAGAACCGGGAATTTTCCCATTATCTTTACGATGGCACGATACATTTCTTCGTGACTATCAACATTAACAGAAGTTGGATTAAATGCTACAAGGGCACTCGTAAGAGAGGCCAATACCCCCATTGGATGTGCCGTCTGTGGAAATCCATCCAAAATTTTCTTCATATCCTCAGCCACAATCGACTGCTCCTTGATGTCGCTATGAAATTCTTGTAACTGATCGCGCGTGGGTAACTCGCCAAAAATCAAGAGATACGCCACTTCCAAGAAGTCTGCTTTTTCTGCCAACTCTTCAATAGCATAACCTCGATATCTTAAGATTCCGTGCTCTCCGTCAAGAAAGGTTATGGCACTTTCGCAACTTCCCGTATTTTTAAATCCAGGGTCAATAGTGGTCACCCCTTCAGTAACTACACGTAAAGCCCCGATATCAATTGACAACTCATTTTCTGTTCCTTGAAGGACAGGAAATTCAAATGATTTTCCACCGACTACAATAGTTGCTTTTTGGGACATAGAATAAAAATATTTTGGTTAGCGTTAATGCACCGCTAAAGTACGAAAAATAGCCCGATTTATGGGTGATTTCTCGCTGTTCAGAGGGTTAAAAAAATCATAAATCAACCGCCTAGGGCCTAAACTTTCAAGGCCTTCGGTCCTGGGTAATGAGCAGATTCTCCAAGGATTTCTTCAATGCGCAAAAGTTGATTGTATTTTGCCATTCGATCACTGCGTGAAGCAGATCCTGTTTTTATTTGACCCGTATTCAACGCAACGGCCAAATCAGCGATAGTATTGTCCTCAGTTTCTCCACTTCTATGACTCATGACCGCGGTATAACCGGCATTTTGTGCCATATTTACTGCAGCAATAGTTTCACTCAAAGTCCCAATTTGGTTTACTTTAATCAAAATGGAATTCGCAATCCCTTGGTCAATTCCTCGGGATAGTCGCTCAACATTGGTTACAAATAAATCATCTCCCACCAACTGTACTTTATGACCTACGCGCTCAGAGAGATATTTCCATCCCTCCCAATCATTCTCGTCCATACCATCTTCAATGGAAATTATGGGGAATTTCTCACACAATTCTGCTAAGTAATCTGCTTGTTCTTTTGAAGATCTTTTTTGGCCTTTATCCCCCTCAAACTTAGTGTAGTCATAAACGCCATTTTCATAAAACTCGGCAGAAGCGCAATCCAAAGCAATCATAACATCATCACCAAGAGTATAACCCGCCGCTTTAGTGGCTTGTGCGATAGTGTTTAGGGCATCTTCAGTCCCCCCGAGAGTTGGGGCAAAGCCCCCCTCATCGCCCACGGCCGTACTCAAATCACGGTCGTGTAACACCTTTTTCAAGTTGTGAAAAATTTCAGAACCCATTTGCATCGCATGGGTAAAACTCTGGGCCTTAACGGGCATAACCATAAACTCTTGAAACGCGATCGGGGCGTCACTATGAGATCCTCCGTTGATGATATTCATCATCGGCACAGGTAACGTTTTAGCACTTACCCCACCTACATATCTAAAAAGGGGAAGCCCAAGTTCATTAGCCGCGGCTTTTGCCACTGCCAGAGAAACTCCCAATATGGCATTGGCGCCCAATCGGCTTTTATTTTTTGTGCCATCCAAATCTATCATGATTTGATCTATTCCTTCTTGATCAAATACTGAAAGTCCAAGTAAGGCATCACTGATCTCACCATTAACATGAGCCACGGCATTAAGTACTGCCTTTCCCATATAATCGCTTCCACCATCACGAAGTTCAACGGCCTCGTGCTCTCCAGTAGATGCTCCAGAGGGCACCGCGGCACGGCCCAAGTAACCGTGTTCGGTGGTTACATCTACCTCTACGGTTGGATTTCCTCTGGAATCAAAAATTTGACGTGCGTGTATCTCTATAATGCTGCTCATAGTTATTAATTTTTTCGTTTGCGAATATACAAAAGTAAAGGCGGTATGTTTCTTGAATCGATTAGTTCTTATCGCCTAGCGAAGCAACGTATTGATCAAATAAATAAGTTGCATCATTTGGACCCGGACTCGCTTCTGGGTGATATTGAACAGAAAATGCTGGTTTACTTTTTACCCGAATACCCGCAACAGTATTGTCATTCAAATGTAAGTGGGTAATTTCAAGTTCAGCATGGGCCTCTGTCTCTTCACGATTCACTGCGAAGCCATGGTTTTGTGAAGTAATTTCACCCTTCCCAGTCAACAAATTCTTAACTGGATGATTAATTCCTCGGTGCCCATTATGCATTTTAAATGTTGAAACGCCATTGGCCAAAGCCAAAATTTGATGTCCTAGACATATACCAAAAACAGGAGCGCCTTCATTTAATATAGCGCGCGTTGTTTCTATTGCCTCGGTAAGTGGCTCCGGATCACCTGGGCCATTACTTAAAAAGTAGCCATCAGGATTGAACTCTTTAAGTGTTTCAAACTTTGTGTTATAAGGGAATACCTTAACATAACAATCGCGATTCACTAGGTGTCTCAATATATTTTTCTTAATGCCCAAATCAAGAGCGGCAACACGGTATGCCGCGTCTGGATTCCCAACGGTATAAGGTTCAGTCGTGGAAACTTTTGAGGACAATTCAAGACCTTTCATGTCTGGCACCTTTGCAAGTTCCTCTTTCAAAGCATCAATTTCATCTACTCGGGTCGAAATTACAGCATTTTGCGCGCCATTATCACGAATATGGGCGACTAACGCGCGAGTATCAACCTCACTTATGGCAAACAAATTGTTTTTGTTCAAAAAATCTTCAAGTGACTGATCCGCTGAAACTCGAGAAAACGGATAACTAAAATTGCGGCAGACCAAGCCGGAAATTTTCACTCCATCTGATTCTACCTCCTGAGGATGTGTTCCATAATTACCAATATGGGCATTGGCCGTAACCATTATTTGCCCGAAATAAGAAGGATCAGTAAAGATTTCTTGATACCCAGTCATCCCTGTATTAAAACAAACCTCGCCAAAGGCAGTTCCTTGATTTCCTCCTACAGATTTTCCATAAAAAATAGTCCCATCAGCTAATAGGACTAATGCGTCTTTTCGTTTCGTATACTTCATTTTGAAAAAAAGGTTTTACAAAAATATATAAAAAAAGGGACTAACTTTAATGGTCAGTCCCTTTATTAGAATTTAATGAATCAATCATTTTATTCCTCTTCTTTTACGGCGTCTGCTGCGGCAACTGCGGCTGGGGCAGCGGCACCAGCAGCACCACGACGGCCGCGTCGCGTTGACTTTTTCTTAGTCGCTTTACCGACGTTATATGTTTCGTTGTAGTCCACCAACTCTATTAGAGCCATATCAGCGTTATCCCCTAATCGATTCCCCAATTTGATGATTCGTGTATATCCCCCTGGTCGGTCTCCAACTTTTACCGCAACATCACGAAAAAGAGCAGTAACTGCATCTTTTTGTCTCAATCGTGCAAAAACGATACGACGATTGTGTGTTGTATCTTCTTTCGACTTAGTTACAAGCGGCTCAACAAATTGCTTTAACGCTTTGGCTTTAGCAACAGTCGTATTAATGCGCTTGTGCTCAATCAGTGAACACGCCATATTAGCCAACATCGCCTTTCTATGCGCTGTTTTTCTTCCTAAATGATTATTTTTCTTACCGTGTCTCATTATTTATGCTTTATCGACGTTTCTTACGAAACTAGTCTTTATCCAATTTATATTTTGACAAATCCATACCGAAGTTAAGTCCCTTGATGTTGACTAACTCCTCAAGTTCGGTCAATGATTTTTTTCCGAAGTTGCGGAATTTCATTAGGTCGTTTTTGTTAAACGAAACCAAATCGCCAAGGGTGTCTACTTCTGCAGCTTTAAGACAATTTAATGCACGAACAGAAAGATCCATATCGATTAGTTTAGTCTTAAGCAATTGACGCATGTGTAGAGACTCTTCATCGTATGTCTCTGTCTGCGCGATCTCATCGGCCTCTAATGTA
>CALJFV010000189.1 GCA_938074515.1 uncultured Flavobacteriaceae bacterium | reverse complement strand
TAAAATACGATGGACTCCTTGAAGAATGCCGCACAATAAATAAAGATTTTGCCAGAAAAGTCTTTGATTATTTATCAATAGACCCAATATCAAAATTTTAGAATTCATTTATTAAAAAGAGTTTATACCATACATTTAACCCAATACAGAATCCATTAAACGATGAGCTCAGACGAACATTTAAAACGAGAAATTACTCAGGCGATGGTTACCCTTAAAAAGGGCGGTTTGATTCTATACCCTACAGATACCATTTGGGGGATTGGATGTGATGCGACAAACCCCGATGCTATTGAGCGCGTCTATGCCCTTAAAAAAAGATCGGATGCAAAGGCGTTGATTTGCATGGTTTCTGATTTCAGAATGCTCAATCAATACGTATCAGATATACCCGAAGTGGCCTATGATATCTTGAAGTATGCGGTCAAACCCACCACAATTATCTACGATAAGCCCATCCGTGTGGCGCAAAATATTTTGGCAGAAGATGAATCCTTAGGAGTGCGGGTTACCCGACATGACTTTTCAAAAAATTTAATCCATAAATTCAAGCGACCAATCGTTTCAACCTCGGCGAATATCAGTGGTCAACCCAGCCCTAAAACCTTTCAAGAAATCGACCCTGCAATTTTGGAGGGCGTAGACTATGTCGTAAATTTGGAGCGCAATAAAAAGAACGGACCACCTTCGGCCATTATCAAGTTAAAAAACGACGGTACTGTTCAGATAATTCGTGACTGATGCCTGTTCTAAATCGTGCGGCCAATGCCTTAAAACACCCTGTCTTCCAGACCGTTGCCCGTGTGGCTGATGAATTGGGTTTAGAGACTTATGTTATTGGTGGCTATGTACGTGATGCCTTATTGGAACGAGGAAATTCCAAGGATATTGATTTTGTCGCTGTAGGCTCTGGGATTGAACTCGCCAAAGCAGTCGCTCAAAATCTACCCAACCGACCCAAGGTTCAAATTTTTAAAAATTACGGCACAGCAATGCTGCAAACTCAAGGCATGACCTTGGAATTTGTCGGCGCACGTAAAGAGTCCTATGCGCACGAAAGTCGCAATCCTTCCGTTTCCCCTGGAAGTTTGGTCGATGACCAAAACAGACGTGATTTTACGATCAACGCTTTGGCACTGAGTTGTAACTTGGAAGATTTCGGACGCTTACTCGATCCTTTTAATGGGCTAACTCATCTGGATCAAAAATTGTTGATTACCCCCCTTGATGCAGATACGACTTTTAATGACGATCCGCTGAGAATGCTTCGCGCGGTGCGTTTTGCGTCTCAGTTGAAATTTGTCATTGAGGAGAAAACTTTAGCCGCCATAAAGCGCAATGCAGCCCGATTATCCATTATTTCAAAGGAGCGAATCGTTGATGAAGTCCATAAAATTTTGGCTTCACCCATTCCCTCAATCGGTTTGGGTCTGATGCATCAGACAGGGCTCATGGCACAGGTATTTCCCGAACTTATGGCCCTGCAAGGAATAGAGGAAAAAGAGGGACAAACCCATAAAGATAACTTTTGGCATACGCTAGAAGTCGTAGACAATATGGCTCAGTCGAGCGATGATTTATGGCTGCGATGGGCGGCGCTTTTGCACGATATTGGTAAAGCGCCCACCAAGCGTTTTGACCAAAAGGCGGGCTGGACGTTTCACGGCCATGAATTAGTCGGTTCAAAAATGGTCTATAAATTATTCAAACGACTCAAAATGCCCCTGAACGAAAAAATGAAATTTGTTCAAAAAATGGTGGCTATGAGTTCTCGTCCTATTGTAATCGCTCAGGAGGTTACAGACAGCGCTGTGCGTCGCCTGCTTTTTGACGCGGGTGCGGATTTAGAATCTCTAATGACGCTATGTGAGGCAGACATCACGACCAAAAATCCAAAGCGCTTTAGACGTTATCACGACAATTTCAAAAGAGTTAGGGAAAAAGTTGTTGAGGTGGAGCAGCGCGATCACATCAGAAATTTTCAACCGCCCATAAGCGGGGAAGAAATTATGAAAACCTTTGGCCTGAGTCCTTCTCGTGAGATTGGACAGATTAAAGATGCCATAAAAGAAGCCATACTTGAAGGAGAGATACCTAATGACTATAATCACGCCAAATCATTTATGCTCGCAAAAGCAGCCAAACTCGGTCTAAAACCAGTAGCATGAATACACCGCCCATTATTGAAACTCCTCGTCTGATACTTCGTCCATTTACTATGGAGGATGCGCCAGATGTGGTGCGTTTTGGTTCAGAAAATCGCACTCAAGAGCTCACTGGAGACATCGGTATTTACACCATTGAAAAAGCAGAAGAAATCATTAGTCAGGTCTGGCTAAAAGAGTATGCCCAATACGGATACGCTCGGATGGCAGTGGTGGTCAAAGCTACGAACGAACTCATCGGTTTTTCAGGATTAAAACACCTCCCGCAAATTGAGTCGCCTGACTTAGGTTATCGATTTCTGCCAGATTATTGGGGACAGGGGATCGCGACTGAGGCTGGGACGGCATTAATCGACTGGGGATTTGAGAATTTTGAATTCGATAACATTGTTGCGTTCAGCTTTCCCTTTAATTTTGGTTCCATGGCCGTGCTGCGAAAATTAGAATTCAATTACATCAAACATGCCCACTATCCTGGAGAAAATAGTATTCCTGTAAACTGGTATGAACTGCAAAGAAAGCGTTATGAAAGAAAGTAGTGTGAAGGCACATAAATCGGTCATTTACTGGCTACTAAGTGGCTGTTTTTTAATTTTTATCATGGTGATTGTTGGCGGTATAACGCGACTGACCCATTCTGGTCTGTCCATCGCGAATTACCAATTAATTGCAGGGACTATTCCGCCCTTGAATGCAGAGGAATGGCAGGCCGCCTTTGA
>CALJFV010000188.1 GCA_938074515.1 uncultured Flavobacteriaceae bacterium | reverse complement strand
ACACCAGCTTCTGTAGGACAAGCGTCTTGTGGATCAGCAATACCGTCTCCGTCAGTATCTGGGCATCCGTTGAATTGAGCTAGACCAGCTACGTCAACACAAGCATCATTACGATCCTCTACACCGTCTCCGTCTGAATCAGGACAACCGTCAAATTGAGGAAGACCAGCAACTTCTGGACAGGCATCCTCATTGTCGTAAAGGCCATCACCGTCAGTGTCTTTTCCACCGAATTTAAATGAAGCACCAACTGAATGCTGGAAATGCGTAATTCCAAAATCTTCCATGGCATGCTTGAACGTGCTTTGGAAGTTAATGGCTAAGTTTTCAGCAACCCAAAAACGAACACTAGCCGTTGCGTTAAGCGTACCAAAACCTACTTCATCAACCCAAGTGTAACCACCACCAACACCTAAAGAAGGGTCTAACCATGGTCCACCAATTTGGTCGCGCATCGAGTAGTTTAATCCTCCATCAGCAGCGTAATATACTATGTCTTCAGTGCGCGCATCACCAAGTTTTGAAATTTTGTTGAACGTACCCGCAACATTAAATGTGAAACCATCTCCTAAATAACGTCCTGCAGCAACACGGGTTACAGCGGGAACAATGTTGTAGTGGTCAGTGACGTTAAAAAATTCGTCAAATAAATCACCTTTCACTTCTGCGTCACCAATCATCACAGGAAGACGTCCTGCATCTACAGTTCCAACAGAGTAAACATCAACGGCATTGATGCCAATTTCTACTGCCCAAGGATTATTTGCGTCTTGTGCATTTGCCACACCAAAGGCGAAGAAAACGCAGGCAGCAACTAAAATACGGTTGAGATGTTTCATATTCTAAAAAGTTTAATTTTTAAGTGTTATTCAAGCAAAAGTAAGTTGTTAAAATTTATTAACAAAATCAAATCTAGTAAAATTTTTGCAATTACCTACCATTAGTGGGTTAAAAGTCAATTTGGCCCCCCAGAATCGATGTTTTTTTGACCTTAATAAAGGCCTGAATTGCACGATTTAAATGCTCCTGGGTGTGGGCCGCTGAGAGTTGAACTCGGATGCGGGCTTTCCCCTTAGGAACAACAGGATAGAAGAAGCCGATCACGTAAATCCCTTCCTCCAGAAGTAGATCTGCCATTTCTTGAGCAAGCTTTGCATCGTAAAGCATTACGGGAACTATGGCCGATTCGCCATCAACGATATCAAATCCAGCGTCTTGCATTCCTTTTTTGAAGTAGGCGGTATTGTCCATTAATCGATCACGCAGGCTGGTGTTATTGTCCAATAATTCAAACACTTTAATCGAAGCACCGACAATCGAGGGGGCCAAAGAATTTGAAAATAAATAGGGCCGCGAACGCTGGCGCAAAATTTCGATAATCTCTTTTTTTCCAGTAGTATAACCTCCCATGGCCCCACCAAGAGCTTTGCCCAAGGTTCCGGTAATGATATCAACCCGACCCATCACTCCTTTTTCTTCCAGAGTACCGCGTCCAGTGGGCCCGATAAATCCTGCAGCGTGACATTCATCGACCATCACAAGGGCTTCAAACGCTTCTGCTAAATCACAAATTTTGTCAAGAGGAGCGACTAAGCCATCCATCGAGAAGACGCCATCAGTAACGATAAGTATGAACCTCGCGCCATCCGCTTTGGCTTGCACTAATTGCGCCTTTAAATCGGACATATCATTGTTTTGATATCGATAACGCTTGGCCTTACACAACCGCACCCCATCGATGATCGAGGCGTGATTCAAGCTATCGGAGATGATCGCATCTTCGGGGCCTAAAAGCGGCTCAAACACTCCGCCGTTGGCGTCAAAAGCTGCGGCGTAAAGAATGGTGTCTTCGGTCTGATAGAAATCAGCAATCTTCTGTTCGAGTGTTTTGTGAATATCTTGCGTTCCGCAAATAAAACGCACTGAAGACATGCCAAATCCGTGCGTGTCAAGGCTGTCTTTGGCGGCCTGAACAACCTCAGGATGAGACGATAAGCCCAAGTAGTTGTTGGCGCAAAAATTAATCACTTCGGCTCCAGTCGAGATTTTGATCACTGCATCTTGCGGCCCCACTATTATCCGTTCTTTTTTGAACAATCCCTGTGCTTTGATGTCTTCTAATTCCCGCTGTAAATGGTCTTGAATTTTTCCGTACATGTTGATAGTTTTTCCCGTGCTAAATTAAATTTTATTTACAACAATGGGGTCCTCTCTGAGATAAACAATAAGGTGTGCCTCAACCACAATGCCCATGGACTTTAGGCCAGCCCCGTAGGCAATGATTTGATCTTTATCCTGCGGCTTGGCCAGTCCTGTTTTATAGTCCAAGACCACCGCCTTATTTTGGCCGATCATATTGATTCGGTCAGGACGCAAAACACCTCTGGGCGTAATGATACTGCGTTCCACAAAAACCTCGTGCTTCCCCTTGAATAAATGCGCCAATTCTGGGTGTTCAATCGTTTGTTGTATTAGCGTCATGGCTTTTTGCTTTTGATCGGGATCTAAACGGTATTTTAGACTGATTTTATCGAGGGCATGGAGGTGATCCTCTGCCTGAATAACTAAAGCCATCAACTCGTGAAAAAGCGACCCAAAACCAATGCCAACCTCAAACCAATAACTGCTGGCGCGCCGCTCTGGAACCATGCTGATTGGATGTTGTTCTGGGGTTACGATTTGTAATGGAGCTTTAAGTGTTTTGGGTGTTTTTTTGACCAGGGACTCAATTTTTGGCAGGGCCCCGAACACGTATTTTTGAAGCCCTTCTTGCCAGAATCCTTTTGCGATCAAGAAATTTTTTAGAACGCCATTAAAGCTCATGGATTGAGCGTCCTTGCTGGGCTTGTCGCACAATAGATAGAGCTCTTCTGTTGGGCGGGTCGTGCCCACATAATACAAGTTTAATGTATCAAAGAAATAAGTTTCTCTAAGTCGTGTATCAATTTCTTTTCCTTGGGGACTGTAATGAGCCAAATCCGCACTGTATCGCACGGGTAAATACTCAAATCCTTCTTCGGGGAACGGGTACCAGATATGACCGACTTTGTTCGGATTAAACGATTCGTGTGCATAGGGCAGCAGGACTACCGGAAATTCAAGCCCTTTAGCCTTGTGTATGGTCATGATTTGAATGGCCTCTTGTCCCGCCCCCGAGTTGAGACTTAAATCATTTTTGTCTTGTTCCCATTGGGCGAGTAATTGCCAAATTGTGGCCTGAGGACGCTTAGCGTATTGAAAAATCCAGTCCATAAATTGGGTAATAAAAGCGCTGTCACTTCGTCCCCAACCGAATTGACTTAAGGCGTAGGCAAAACGATCGTAGAGCCCCATCGCCGCCATTTTTTTGAGCTCGAAATCAATGCCAAGCTCAGTCAATACAGAATGAAATTCAAACAGATCGTCTTGGATCATACGGCTCAAGAATGACATTCTACTGCCTTCAGGTTTGTGGGTGTTAAAAAGGAAATTGCCTAGGCGGGCACGCGGGCGTTTTTGATAGGGATTGGCACTGAGATACCCCAAATCAATTAAAGCCAAGACCACGGGATTATTTTGAATGAGCAAGGCCTCTTCTGAAACGACTGTATAGCCCCGCTCAGAAAGATAGGCCCCAATTTTTGAGCATTTTTTATTGTCACGGGTCAAAATACACAATTCATCTAAGCCCCGCCCGCGCTCGATTTGTCGCTGAATGATTTGCTCTATATGGGAAAAATACAGCTGGTCTTTAGACTCCTCCTCTTGGTCTTTTTTGTCCAAAAATTCGATGGAAACAAATCCATTTTTTTTGTGGTGGATATTTTGATCGTTGCCTTGTTTATAAAGCGCGACATGGTCTGTCTTGGGGAGGTAGTTGGCCGCAAATTGATAAAGGTCGTTGTTGAATGAAACGATATCTTGATGGCTCCTGTAGTTTGTGTTCAAAGACACAATTTGTGGCGGCTGTAGTTCCGGACTTTTGCCCTGCGCGAGGTCAATAAATTGTTCAGGGTGGCCCCCACGCCAACGGTAGATGGATTGTTTAGGATCGCCCACAATCATCAAGCTGTGTTTGCTGCTTTTTGGGTCTGCTTGAGCCAAGTTATTTTGAATAAGAGGCAGTAAGTTTTGCCATTGAAGGGCCGAAGTGTCCTGAAATTCATCAATAAAATAGTGGGTGAATCGCTCTCCCAAGCGCTCATAGATAAAAGGAGCTGGCTGGCTTTGAATTTCTTCACTCAAGAGTTTATTGAAATCGCTAATCACCAGGGTATTTTTTTCTTTTTTAATGCGCTCAAATTCCTTTTCAATGGCTTCCACCACGGTTAATGGAACGAGTTGATTTAGGGTATGTTTTAAATGAACACTTTTGATGTGGGCTCGGTGAATTTGAACAAGAGCCTCAACTATTGTTTCATAAAGTTCGTCCACTACGGCCTTAACCTCTTGAGGCGCGGTTTTTTTATAAAAGGTTTGTCGGGGCTCTATTGAATGGTCTTGCTCTAAAATTTTGAGCAGCCATTGACGCTTAAAATTTGGCGTTAATTTAGGGTCAAGCACTTCTTGCATGACCTTTATAAAGGAGCCATAGGACAAGTGTTCAAACAAAATTCCATGGCTATCACAAAGATCAAGAATGGAATGCGCTAACGCCCTCATTTGGGTGTCAAGAACCTGTTTGCGCTGTCTTAGTTTTTTGGTAAATTCAATAAATCGCTCTAGAGGAACGTCTTTGAGCCGCGCTAAGTAGGGGGCGTCATTTTCTTTGACAATCATCCATGCCGTTTGGTTCAGATCAAAGGCGATATCCCATGATTTACTGTCTTCGGTCTTGTTCAGGGCAAAGGAAACCAATAGATCTGTGATTTGGGGATCACGACCCGCTTGGTCGATAAGGGCATCTACGGCCTCTGAGAGCAGTATGCCGGTTTCGAGACTTACTTCAAAATTACTGCTGAGTTTAAGGTCTTTTGAAAAAGTTTTAAGCAGGCGATGATTGAATCGATCTATGGTTTCGACATGAAACTGAGCATAGTGATGCAGTAAGTGAACCAAGACCCCTTGACTTTTTGTTTGCAGCTGTGCCTGGGTCATGTCACTGTTTTTGAGAATCTCTTGCGCTAGGTCCTGGATTGAACCCGTAAACGCCCCTTTGGCAAATGACTCTAGGGTATTGAGGATCCGATTTTTCATCTCGGCCACGGCCTTATTGGTAAAGGTAATGGCCAAAAGTTTTTTATAAGCGTCGTCGTTTTTAGAATGCAGGATTTTTTCTAGAAAAGCAACCGTCAGGGCAAATGTTTTTCCGCTGCCCGCAGAGGCATTATAGACACGAAATGGAGCCTGCATTTTTTTGGATTCATTCATAAGTTGCGCCTCTAAGATACCATTAAGATTTTCTATAATTAAATAAAGAGTAACAAATTAGGTAATGGTCCATGCTGGGATATTATTGTTAAATTTGCTTCAGTTTTAAACCTTTAAATACAACAATTATGGCTTTTGAATTAC
>CALJFV010000187.1 GCA_938074515.1 uncultured Flavobacteriaceae bacterium | reverse complement strand
CCACCATCAATATGGATGGCACGAGTTTATATCAGGCTGTAGCGGCAGTGTTTATTGCACAAGCCTTCGGAATGGATTTGGACTTCGCGACTCAAATGGGAATTGTAGCCACAGCAACCTTGGCCTCAATTGGCTCCGCTGCAGTTCCAGGAGCGGGTATGGTAATGCTTATCATCGTTTTAGCTCAAGCTGGTATCCCGGAAGCGGGCCTTGCGCTTATTTTCGCTGTTGATCGTCCTTTAGACATGTGCCGCACTGTAATTAATGTTACGGGCGATGCCATGGTCTCGCTATGGGTGAATAAATCCCAAGAGGAATAATAGGCATTGTCTTCTGGAACTAATTACAAAAAGCGTTGTTTTAGATCAGGGGAGGGCAGGCGACAGTGTTCACGTTTCCCAAACCATTTATAACGGTTGTGGGCGATAAGGTCATAAATAAGATCACGCAGAACGCTCGGTATAATGATGTAAACATAAAGCAACGGATAAAGTCCAGAGAGATGTCTGCATATTCTCAACACTGCGGTTGATTTTTTATATAATTGCCCATTTTCAATTAAAAAAACAGACGTAAGATCCGGTTCGAGGCCATTTAACGCTTCACTCAGTACAGTGTTTATTTCAGGAAGGTTGCTTTTTTCTGCTTTTAGCCGCTCGATATCTTGCAGGGCTATAAATTTAAAATGTTGTTTTGGATCATGATTAATGATCCAATTGATTGTGTGATTGCACAAATTACAGATCCCATCAAAAGCGACTATACTATGTATAACTGCCAAACTCATAACTTTTCCAGATAATCTTGTTTTACTGTTGTGGTAAAAGTCCCGTAATTAACAACGACCTTGTTTTTTTCAATTTTGTCAATGGTTCCTACCGCCACGCCATCCATCATTCTTACTCGATCTCCTAAATTAAAAACCACTTTTTCTTCGGGTTTTTGTTCGCGCTCTTTTTGTTTCTTGGCTTTTTTTGACGCCCGTATTTGTGCTACTTCTTGTTTTAATTCCTGATCGAAGGCTTTATTTTTTTTGGCGCTATTGGATTTGCCCTCATTTTTGCTCAAGCCTTTGGTTTTTGTGGATGTCGCAGTCGGCTGCAGTGAGGCTCCATTTTTAGGATCGCTTAACACGGTAGATAGTTTGGTTTTTGGGGTTCTTTTGCTATTCTCTTGCATCACAAGTTTGAACAAGGCATCTAACAGGCTCTTTTTGGTCCATTTATTCAGATAGCGCTCTGCGAGTTGATCCACCTTGCGTCCTAAAGTAACGAGTCTTTGATTGGCATCAAATATCTCTTGATAGCGTTCCAGTTTTTCTTGAACTTTCTGTTGTGTTTGGGCGAGTTCTTCAGCTTGAACTTTGGCTGTTTGTTCTTGTTCCTTCAGCGATTTGGAAAGATTTCTTAATCCAGAGCGCTCTTTTTGAAGATTGGCAATGGTTTTATCAAAACGAACTTTTCCTCCTGCGATTTTCTTTTTTGCGCGATTGATTAAACCATACGGAATGCCATTTTTTTGCGCCACTTCAAAAGTATATGAACTTCCGGCCTCACCCACAAATAACTGGTACAAGGGTTCCAAGGATAGGGCATCAAAAAGCATATTGGCATTGGTAGCACAAGGCAATTCATTGGCCAAAAGCTTTAAATTAGTGTAATGGGTGGTAATAATTCCAAAGGCCTCTCGAGCATAAAACTCTTCTAAAAAAGTCTCTGCCAAAGCCCCGCCGAGTTCGGGGTCACTTCCTGTCCCAAATTCATCGATCAAAAACAAACTGTCTTTCTGACATTTTTTAAGAAAGTAGTTCATCTGCTTAAGCCGATAACTGTAAGTGCTCAAATGATTTTCTATGGACTGATGATCCCCTATATCTGTTAAAATACGTTTAAATAGACAGAATTCGCTCGAGGGATCAACAGGAATTAACAACCCACTTTGAATCATAAGCTGTAATAACCCAACGGTTTTTAGAGTGATGCTCTTGCCCCCTGCATTCGGTCCTGAAATAACAATGATACGACTGTCTTGATCTAGGGTTATTGACTGTGGATAGGTCTTTTTCTTTTGCCTTTGATGATCCAATAACAGGAGTGGGTGATAGGCTTTAATGAGTTGTAGTGTTCGCTCCTTGGTAATTAAAGGACGTATGCCATTCATAGCGTGGGCATAATGGGCCTTTGCATGCCAAACATCGACTTGAATCAAGAACTCTTCGTATTGTGTGAACTCTGCGACAAAGGGTCTTAAGGCGTTTGTCAGCCATTTGAGTAAGCGTTTGACTTCCTCGATTTCTCGATAAAGCAAGCTGCTAAGTTCTTGGGCAAATTCCAGTGTTTGCTGGGGTTCGATGTAAACAATGCTTCCTGTTTTAGATTGACCCATAACGACACCTTTAACCTTTTTTCGGTGCATCGCCTTTACTGCTAAGACGCGTTTGTTGTCTACAATACTTTCGCGAATTTCGTCGAGGAAATCTGCCTGGGCATAACGAGACAGGGCTTGACTGAACGACTTATTAATGCTGGATTTTACTTTGAGAATAGATTTGCGCAAATGCAACAATTCTTGTGACGCGTCGTCTTTTACCTGACCAAATCGATCTAGAATACTGTCAATTAACATTACCGGATGATCGTCGTAAGGAATGTTGTCTGCATATTGGCTCAAGACAACATAAAACTGATCAAACTTTTTTAAGAAGCGTTTTATGGATTCGGTAGTCAGGCAAACGTGTTTAATCTTTTTAAATCCATTGAGTTCAAGGACACTATTTTCAATGGAGAGTTGATGCAATACCTCGGTTAATGCATCAAAATGGTGTCCAGGAAAACCTTGATCACTCCCAATAGAAGCTTTGTACTCCTCAACTTCTTTTAATGCCCGCTCAATGGCCACTGCGTCGATCATGGGACTGATCGTGAGGCATCGTGCCTTACCGCCTTGGGTTAAAGCCTTTTGGGCAAGCTGATCGAGCACGCGATCAAACTCTAAATCGCTTATGGTTTGCGGCTGAATGGTTTTCATAGCAGAAAATAATCCTCTAAATTGATTAATTTCACCGCAAAAGTACGACAAATGCAATTAATTCTGGCGGACTCATGGCAGGAGCTTATGGCGCAAGAGACAAGCAAAAGCTATTGGTCTTCGCTTGTGAAATTTATCAAAGCTCAATATTTATGTGGTTCATGTTTTCCTCCACAAGACCAAATTTTTAGGGCCTTTGAGCTCACCCCACTTGATCAAGTTAAAGTGGTGATTTTAGGACAAGACCCTTATCATGGATTTGGACAGGCTCACGGTTTGGCGTTTTCAGTTCCAGAGGGTATCCCTAAGCCACCATCTTTGCTTAATATCCTTAAAGAGGTCTATAAAAAAGAGCTTGATCCTTCAGCTGCCATAAATTCAAACAGGTCGCAGGGTAGAAATGATCTAATTGATTTCACCCATCATTCCGGTGATTTGTCGCATTGGGCAATGCAAGGAGTTTTGTTGCTCAATACGGTGCTCACCGTAGAAAGTGGTAAGGCGGGAAGTCATCAAAAAAAAGGCTGGGAGCTGTTTACCGATGCGGTGATAGAAGAAATTAGTCTGAGAAAAACGGGCGTAGTCTTTATGCTTTGGGGGCGTTTCGCAAAGGGCAAAGAAAAACTTATCGATTCTTCAAGGCATTGTGTTCTGCACTGTGGACATCCTTCACCACTGAGTGCCAACCGAGGTTTGTGGTTCGGCAATGATCATTTTAATAAGGCCAATGAATATTTAGAAGAAAACGGGGGCAGTAGGGTTATTTGGCAAATGAAAGAGCCGCATTAGCGACAATTTTTTTGACCTTAATGGTAATTTCTGTAATGGATTGGATTAGTCCTTTTGAGGGTAGTCGGCCTCAGAAGCGTCATTACAAGAAAATTCTAATAAAAGATAATTGGTTACCAAAAGGACGCCGAGAACAATTAAAAAAGTCACCATATCATTGAGATTACATCTAATAGATACAATGTTGGCGTGAAGGGTTGCGTAGGGCAGGAAAAAAAATTAGAAAAAAAGTTTATCAGGGTAAACTTGCTTTATGAGTCCGAGATTTAAAAGCTCCTTTTGGACCTGTTGAAGTGTCTTTGCGTCAATTGTATTTTGACTCCATTGTGTTTGGGAAAGCCAGGACTCAATCGCTGCGGGTTCTTGGGCGTATCGTGTAGCGAGCTCTTCAACAAGGTTTGTTCTCTCGAGCATGGCTAAAGTATGTTTGTTAATCCCCTTTTTTATCTTCTCAACCGTTTCCGAGTGATGTCTTATAAAGTCTTCACGCCCAGCAAGCACAAAACATGGCCAGGGTGTTGGATACTGGTCAATACGCAAAAAATCAAATTGCGTGACGTAAGGTTGTGTGGTGAATTTTTCCCATAAGAAAATATCGCTATGTCCCAACTTTAATTCTTCAAGCGCATGATCTAGGTCACCCACTTCACGAAAAGAAAGCCCTGTTTCTGGGTCTATTCCAAGAGATTTAGCATATAAATAAGCCATCAAATGAGAGCCACTACCATGGCGACTTATTGCTACTTTAACGTTCTGGTTCGAGGTGTTTTTTGCCCGGTGAATTAAGTCTTGAGGGTTTGTTAAGCCGCTAACTGCATGAGTGTGAACCCCCCAAATCAGTGGAGACGAAACAAAATACTGGATGAGTTTAATCGGCGCACCATCACAAATGGCTTTAGTTACCCCTTCTGTGAGCAGTACCGCCAAGTCAATCTCTCCATTAACTAAGGATTGAACCATAGCTCCTGTACCGCCATCAAAATCTTGCCATCTTAAATTGACCTGCTTTTCTTGAAGATCTTTAGACTTGAGCAATAGATACCAGGGGTAATTGAAATGTTCTGGAACACCGCCGATATGCACCGTTAATGGATTCATCCGCCGACACGCTTGGTTTTATATCCTTTTTGTTTTAGGAAATCCATGATTTGATCCCGAAAATTGCCTTGTAAGATGATGCAATGCTCTTTGATACCTCCTCCGACACTAAACTGTTGCTTAATGGTTTTGGCTAAAGCTTTCAGTGCCTCGGAATCGCCTTCGAATCCCTCGATAATTGTCGTTCCTTTTCCTTTTCGTTTTTCAAATCGACAAATCAGGGGTAGGGTTTGATCCTTGACAGAAAATTCTTGTTGATCTCGATCTGTTTCTACCGGTTCTTTGGACTCGGCATGATCTGGAAATAAATGTTTTAGCTGATCGCGTAAGTCGGCCATGTAAATGATTTCAATTTAGAGCTTTATTTTTTTCTGAGGCCAATTTCAATTAACCGCTCCTCTAGAAAATCACCAGCAGTAATGTCTGGATAAGCTTTAGGAGTATCTTGATTAATGCAAGTGTCCAGACAATCCAGTTTCATGTCTGATCGTGGATGCATAAAAAATGGTATGGAATACCGAGGGGTGTCCCATTGATCTCGCGGCGGATTGATCACGCGATGAATTGTCGAACGCAGTTTGTTGTTTGTGTGCCGCTCGAGCATATCTCCTACATTGATGACAAGTTGATCTTCTTCAGGCCGAGCATCGACCCATTGACCTTCTTTAGTCAATACTTGTAACCCCCCGGTAGAGGCTCCCATGAGCAGTGTGATTAAATTAATATCACCATGAGCACCCGCACGCACCGCGCCCTCTGGTTCTTGAGTGATAGGAGGGTAGTGGATTGGTCTTAAAATACTATTTCCATCAGTCACCCAATGATCAAAATAAGTTTCTTCCAAATCCATATACAAGGCCAAAGCTCTAAGCACATAAATTCCCGTCTTTTCAAGCATTTCGTAGGCTTGCATTCCGGTTTCGTTGAATTTAGGGCATTCGGTCACAGAAACATTTTCTGGATAAGGCTGAGCTAGATTTGCGTCAGGCGAGGCCTCTTGTCCAAAGTGAAAGAACTCTTTTAAATCTCCTTTACTCTGACCTTTGGCATGTTCCTTTCCAAAAGATACATAACCCCGCTGACCTGCTAGTCCTGGAATTTCATACTTTGCTTTTACCGCTGCGGGTAAATCAAAAAACGCTTTAACCTCATGATATAAGTTATTCATGAGTTCTCGCGATAAAAAGTGATTGCTGAGCGAAACAAAACCAATTTCTTGATAGGCATCACCAATCTCAGCCACAAACTGAGCTTTTCGCTTTGGGTCATCTGACAAAAAATCAGCTAAATCAACAGAGGGAATATGGGTCATCTAAATAAAAATTTACCTTGCAAATATACTGAATTTGTGCGGTTACAGACTCAAAATTTTACCCACGGCCGAAGGGATAAGACACAATTAATTGCTATTTTTAACCCTAGCAATTATTTTTCTATGAGCCGCGAAACCATCCCGGTAAAACCATTTGTTTTTGACCGCAAAGACTTGGACGATGCAACCTTGTTGAATTTGTATCAGCGCATGTTAAAACCACGTATGATTGAGGAGAAAATGCTCATTCTTTTGCGTCAAGGAAAAATAAGTAAGTGGTTTAGTGGTATCGGACAAGAAGCCATTTCGGTTGGCGTGGCCTCAGTGTTAACCCCTCAGGAATATATATTGCCCATGCACAGAAATCTCGGTGTGTTTACGACCCGAGACATCCCACTTTATCGATTGTTTTCTCAGTGGCAAGGCAAAGCAAACGGGTTTACAAAGGGCCGTGATCGGAGTTTTCATTTTGGGACTCAAGAGTTCAATATCGTAGGGATGATTTCACATTTGGGCCCACAATTTGGCGTCGCCGATGGGATTGCCTTGGGAAATTTACTTAAGCAAAATAACCAGGTGTGTGCTGTTTTCACAGGCGAGGGGGGGACCAGTGAAGGAGACATACACGAAGCGCTGAATGTGGCGTCTGTATGGGGTCTTCCCGTGTTGTTTTGTATTGAAAATAATGGATATGGACTTTCCACACCAACTTCTGAACAATACAATTGCAAGCATTTGGTCGATCGTGCACTTGGTTATGGGATGGAAGGCCATCGTATAGAAGGCAATAACATTCTCGACGTATACGCCAATCTCGAGAGCATTGTTCGTTCAATGCGCGAAAACCCTCGTCCCGTTTTAATTGAATTTGAAACCTTTAGAATGCGAGGTCATGAAGAGGCCAGTGGAACTAAGTATGTTCCTCAAGAATTGATGGATCAATGGGCCCTTAAAGATCCCCTAGAAACGTACGCGTCCTATTTGCGAGAACAAAATGTTTTAACGCAAGATTACGAGGAGGTCTTAAGCGCTCAGATAACGGATGAAATTAATGAGCATCTGGCCTTGGCTTTTGATGAGCCCAAAATTCAGTCTACGATAAGTAATGAGTTAGATGATGTGTTCCAAAAACCTGTATTTGAAGAGATTAAGCCTTCAGAAAATCTCGAGGAAATGCGTTATGTTGATGCCATAGCCCAAGGACTAGAGCAGGCTATGGAGCATCATGATGACTTGGTGATCATGGGGCAAGATATTGCCGAATATGGCGGAGTATTCAAAATTACGGAAGGGCTTTTAGAAAAATATGGCCACGGACGGGTGCGCAATACGCCAATTTGTGAATCGGCCATTCTTTCTGCTGCCATGGGGCTGTCTATCAACGGATATAAAGCTGTTGTTGAAATGCAGTTTGCTGATTTTGTCAGCTCTGGATTTAATCCAATTGTCAACTATCTAGCCAAAAGCCATTATCGTTGGGGTCAAAAGGCGGATGTGGTGGTGCGCATGCCCTGTGGGGCAGGTGTAGGAGCAGGGCCCTTTCACAGTCAAACTAACGAAGCTTGGTTTACGCATACTCCTGGCCTTAAAGTCGTTTACCCCGCTTTTCCTGAAGATGCCAAGGGTCTATTGGCTTCAAGCATCGCAGACCCTAATCCTGTATTGTTTTTTGAGCACAAGGCATTGTACCGAAGTATAAGAGGAATGGTCCCTCAAAATTATTATCACTTACCCCTGGGAAAAGCGGCAGTGCTGACTCAAGGTGAAAAGGTAGCGTTGATTACCTATGGCGCCGGGGTGCATTGGGCTCTAGAAGTGCCTGAGGACATAAGCGCCCATTGCCGCATTGTCGATCTGCGCAGTTTGGTGCCTTTAGATAAGGCTACCATAATCGAAGTGGTCAAAGCTACAGGGAAGGTCTTATTACTTCAAGAAGACAGTATGTTTGGGGGCATTGCTTCTGATCTATCAGCAATTATTTCTGAAGAATGTTTTGAGTATTTGGATGCTCCAATACGTCGTGTGGCCAGTTTAGAAACCCCCATTCCTTTTGCAAGTGCTCTAGAACAACAATACCTGGCAAAAAACCGATTAAAGGAGATCTTAGAGGATCTTTTAGCCTATTGATATGGAAGATATATTTACATTGGAACATCTGACCTCACTGGTTTTACTTATTATGCTACAGGCTGTCCTGGGCTTGGATAACTTGCTATATATTTCTATCGCCTCAAAGCAAGCCCCAGAAAAAGATCAAGCGAGAGTGCGAACTATTGGAATTGCTTGGGCTATAGTGCTGCGTATCGTTTTACTTTTTTTGCTCTTGCAGTTGATTCAATGGTTTCAAAATCCATGGTTCATTATTGC
>CALJFV010000186.1 GCA_938074515.1 uncultured Flavobacteriaceae bacterium | reverse complement strand
TTGTTTGCGTCGTTTTATGAATAATTGGGTTGGCCTTAATGTTTGCGTTCGAATTCTTTCATCACTTCGATTAACACCTGAACACTTTCTAAAGGCATGGCATTGTATATTGAAGCTCTATATCCGCCGACGCTTCTATGGCCATTTATTCCGCTAATTCCCGCTTCTTTACACATATGATCAAAGAGGGTTTTGTTGGTTTCATCGGTCAAATTAAAGGTGGCATTCATTATTGAACGATCTTCGGTATGCGCAAATCCTTTAAATAATGGGTTGCGATCAATTTCTGTGTACAGTTGATTGGCCTTTTCTCGGTTTAGTTTTTCTATTGCAGGCACGCCTCCTTTGGCATCAAGCCATTTGAGGGTCAATAGCGAAACATAAACCGCCACAACCGGTGGGGTGTTGAACATACTGCCTTTGTCTTGATGAACACGATAATCAAGCATGGAAGGAATTGGCCTTGGTGCTTCGCCCAACAAATCATTTTTGACGACGACCAACGTTGTTCCAGCAGGCCCCATATTTTTTTGAGCTCCCGCATAGATGAGGTCATATTTTGAATAATCTAAGGCTCGGGAGAAAATATCGCTACTCATATCGCAAAACACAGGAACTTCTGTAGCGGGAATGGCCTGAATTTGGGTGCCGAAAATTGTGTTGTTGCTGGTACAATGAAAATAGTCACTGTCTTCTGGAATCGAATATCCCTTTGGGATATAAGCAAAATTTTGATCTTTAGAAGAAGCCACTTCCTCAACCTGTCCAAATAATTTTGCCTCTTTAATGGCTTTCGTAGACCAAGTTCCCGTATTGAGGTAGGCCGCTTTTTGTCTTAAAAAATTATAGGGTGCCATAACAAATTGCGTGCTGGCTCCACCTTGTAGGAAAAGGGCACTGTAATTATTGTGGTCCAGACCAAGTAGATCGAGTGATAAGGCACAAGCCTGATCCATAACGTCGATAAAATCCTTGCTCCGGTGGGATATTTCCATAATAGAAAGACCAGAGTTGTTAAAGTCTAGAAGGCCTTCTGAGGCTTGTTGCATCACTTCTTGTGGAAGGATGGAAGGTCCAGCACTAAAATTATGTTTTTTCATAGCTCCAAAATGAGCCTACAAAGATGAGAAATATCGGGTCAAACTGCGAGTGAATAAAGACAACTTATCAATATAGTTTTAACAAAAAGGCCTTATTTTTTAACGATAAGGTTTTCGTAGGGCTGCTGCTAAAGCGAATTCATAAATGCTAAAGTATCCACACCGTCTGCATAATCACTTAGCTTAGGGCACTGAGTTTGACCAAAATTAACCGTACAAAGTTCAGGTGCATTACCGACGACACATTGAATATTTTCCTCAAGTGTTTTTAAATGAGCGCTTAGACTCTCCAGGTCGTCATAATATTCGTAAAACACAACGGCTATAGGGGAAACCAAGGCAGTATCTTCCTTGAGTAACAAAAACTCATTGTCTAAAAGAGCAGTTTGTGACATGAGGTATACGGCCTTGTTATAATCATAATTATTCATGTATTTATCGTGCTGCATCATATGACCATATGCGTAGGCCGCACCAAAAAATGGCTGGAAATCAAATGCGCGAGGGACATATAGTTTCGAAACATTGCGACATCCTAAACCGAAATATCGAAAAATATCTTGGGCTAAAGCACTCAATTGCTCCTGGGATTCATCTCCTTTTAAAACAGCAACACTGGTTCTATTTTTTCTAATGATATGAGGATAGCTTTTAAAGTAATGTTCAAAATGTAAGGCAGAATTATTGCTTCCTGTGGCGATAACGCCATCAAAGCCTTTTAAAGGCCCGTTCGCCCACTGAATATAGGATTCAAATTTTGGTTCAATGCTTATGAGCTTTTCCAGAACATACTGAGTCAAGACGGGATCTTTACTCGAAGATTTACAGACGATTTTATGTCCTGAAATTAGTCCCGAAAGTATGTCGTGAAAACCAACCAAAGGAATATTTCCTGCTAAGACCAGAGCAATAGTTTTGCCTCCAGTAAATTCACTTTGATAATGCGCCACCCATTGCTCTAGGCTCTTTTGAGTAAGCTGCTCTGACCATTGCTGCAAGGCAAAGCCTATTTGAGATGGATCAAACCATTTGTTATGACCGTAAGTTCGGGCAAACAAATCGGCATATAATTCAGGCTTTTGAGCCATTTTACCCATTTCACCGCCCAGGGCAACAAAGGCATTAATTCGCTGATTTAATTGCATGAGATTGTTTGGAGAACCCCCAGTTAGATATTAAATTTGTACAAATTTAGAAAAACAAATTACTATGGCCATTATCATTACCGACGAATGTATTAATTGTGGTGCTTGTGAGCCAGAGTGTCCCAATACCGCGATTTACGAGGGTGCCGACGACTGGCGCTATAGTGACGGAACTGATTTGAAGGGCGATGTGATTTTACCCTCAGGTAAAGCGGTGAGCGCTCAAGAACCACAAATTCCTGTGAGCGACGAATATTATTATATTGTGCCCGATAAATGCACCGAGTGTAAAGGATTTCACGAGGAGCCTCAATGTGCTGCAGTTTGTCCGGTTGATTGCTGTGTTCCCGATGATCAGCACGTTGAATCGGAGGAGGAACTCCTGGCCAAGCAGCGCTTTATGCATCAGGAATAACCCTGAGACACTTCAACCTGAGACCATATTTTTAACCTAGCTGTTGTCTGGTTTTTTCATCAGCGCTTTTCGTTTCTCTTCAAGGGCTTCAACCTGTTTTTTATATTGCTCTTCTAAGGCTTTCTTTTGGGCCTCTGCTTTGGCTTTTTGTGCCTCAATAGACGCTCTTAATTCTGCTTCTCGTGCCGCTTTTAATTCAGCTACTCTAACCTGATTGACACTGTCTTTTATTCTTTGTTCCTGAGCCTTGATCGTGTCATTGATTTGAATACTTTCCTCAACAGCACGCTGATTCACAATACTGTCTCCTGCCACAACCACGGTGCCTTTGATTTGCTGTGTTTCCTGTTGTTCACTTATTGTGATGTTTTGACCATTATTGGTAATGACGCGTTTTACCGTAACCACCTCTTTGACGGTTTCATTATTTTGACCCAAAAATGTCATTGGAATCAAAAAGAAAATTAGAAAGTGCTTTTTAATATTCATTGCCTTAATTTTTAACAAAGTTACACAGCACGGGCCTAAATTTCTAAAAATTCACATTTTATTGAGTCTATGTGATATATTTGCAGCCCATAATAATGCACCATGAAAGCAGGTATAGTCGGATTGCCTAACGTAGGAAAATCAACTCTTTTTAATTGTTTGTCACAAACCAAAGCCCAAAGCGCAAACTTTCCGTTTTGTACGATTGAGCCGAATGTTGGTGTGGTGAACGTCCCCGATCCGCGTTTGATCAAACTCGAGGAATTGGTGCAGCCTCAGCGTGTGATTCCTGCCACAGTTGAAATTGTGGATATTGCAGGTCTTGTTAAAGGCGCCAGTAAAGGCGAGGGATTGGGAAATCAGTTTTTGGCCAATATTAGAGAAACAGATGCTATTCTGCACGTTTTGCGTTGCTTTGACAACGACAATATTGTTCATGTTGAGGGGCGTGTTAACCCAGAGTCAGACAAGGAAATCATTGACATGGAGTTGCAACTCAAAGACCTAGAAACTGTTGAAAAACGTTTAGAAAAGGTATATCGAGCGGCCAGAACGGGAAATAAAGAAGCTCAAAAAGAACAAGACGTACTCAATCATGTTAAAAATGGACTTTCTTCAGGAATTTCTGTTCGCGGTATTGAGATTGAGCAAGATTTGCGCAAAGAATTTATTACCCCAGTACAGTTTATTACCGACAAGCCAGTGCTTTACGTGTGCAATGTCGACGAGGAATCTGCCGCCACCGGTAATGCCTATGTGGAAAGGGTCCGTGAACTCGCTCAAGCAGAAGGCGCTGAAGTATTGGTATTAGCCGTGGCTACAGAAGCAGATATTACAGAACTTGAGACCTTTGAAGAGCGTCAAATGTTTTTAGACGATCTCGGATTAGATGAGCCTGGAGCCTCTAAACTTATTCGAAGCGCTTATGCCTTGTTAAATTTACAGACCTATTTCACCGCTGGTGAAAAGGAAGTACGAGCCTGGACAATCCCTATTGGCGCCACAGCGCCACAGGCTGCTGGCGTAATCCATTCTGATTTTGAAAAAGGATTTATTCGTGCTGAGGTAATTTCATTTGATCATTACGTGCAATACGGGAGTGAGTCAAAAGTG
>CALJFV010000185.1 GCA_938074515.1 uncultured Flavobacteriaceae bacterium | reverse complement strand
CTCGACCAGCCCGTCCGGTCTCCTGGTAATAACTCTCTATGCTCTTAGGCATATCATTGTGAATTACAAAGCGAACGTCTGGTTTATCAATCCCCATACCAAAGGCAATGGTAGCGACAACAACATCCGCATCCTCCATCAAGAACATGTCTTGATTTTTAACCCTGGTTTTTGGATCCAAACCAGCGTGATATGGAATGGCACGAATCCCATTGACTTGAAGTGTTTGTGCCAATTCCTCTACGCGTTTGCGACTCAAACAATAAATGATTCCGCTTTTGCCTTCGTTGTTTTTGACAAATCGAGTTATGTCGGCATCGACCGATTTAGTTTTTGGCCGTATTTCATAATATAGATTTGGCCGATTGAATGAAGCCTTAAATGTGGTTGCCTCTTGAATTCCGAGATTCTTTAAAATATCTTCTTGAACTTTTGGTGTTGCGGTCGCAGTAAGACCGATAATGGGGATAGCGCCTCCCAGCCGCAGTATAATTTTACGCAAATTGCGGTATTCTGGCCTGAAATCATGTCCCCATTCAGAGATGCAATGAGCCTCATCAATAGCGACAAATGAGATGGTTACCCGATTTAAAAAATCAATATTTTCCTCTTTGGTTAGGGATTCTGGTGCGACGTAAAGCAATTTTGTGACGCCCGAGCGCACATCTGAGCGCACTTGTTTGATCTCAGCTTTGGTCAAAGAAGAATTTAACACATGGGCAATACCCTCAGTTTCGGATAAGGACTTTAAAAAGTCAACTTGATTTTTCATGAGGGCGATAAGCGGAGAAACCACTATGGCGGTACCGTCACTAATGAGTGCTGGCAACTGATAACATAGAGATTTTCCTCCACCAGTAGGCATGATTACAAATGAATCGCGACCAGAAAGCACATTTATGATCACTGACTCCTGCAAACCTTTAAACCCCGAAAAACCGAAATAATTCTTGAGCGCAGCGGATAATTCTTCTTTGCTGTATTCTTTGTTCATTTTGTTTGTGTCTGGAGTTTATAACAATAAATTGCGGGAACTCGAGAACAATTGTAATTTTGCAACCATTAGCGATGCGATGTATCTTTAAAGTAACCGCCTTGCTCGGCCATAAACCTCTTTTAAAGATAGAAAAATCTGAGCAGGACACCAATTAAATAAGTGAAATTTTGATCGATTTAAAACCCATTATTCAGGTCGCGAAAGAGACCGTCGAAACTGAAGCTAAGGCCATCCAACATCTGGCAACACTCATCGACGAAGAATTCGCCAGGGCGGTAGCCTATATTTTTCAATCTAAAGGCCGAGTAATCGTTACTGGTGTTGGAAAAAGTGCCAATATTTCGACTAAGATTGTGGCTACCTTGAATTCTACTGGTACTCCTGCAATTTTTATGCACGCCGCTGATGCCATTCATGGTGACTTAGGAATCATCCAAGAAAATGATACAGTAATCTGCATCTCAAAAAGTGGCAATACCCCTGAGATAAAGGTCTTGGTTCCTTTGATTAAGGCCAGTGGCAATAAGTTGATTGGCTTGACCGCCCATAAAGAATCCTTTTTAGGACAGCAAAGTGATTTTGTCTTAAATGCCTATGTGGCGAAAGAAGCCTGCCCAAATAACTTGGCACCCACAACCTCTACGACCGCCCAATTGGTCATGGGAGACGCCTTAGCCATGGCTTTACTCAATCTCCGCGGCTTTTCAAGTAAAGATTTTGCACGGGTTCACCCGGGAGGTTCTTTAGGTAAAAAGCTCTACTTACGCGTCAGTGATTTAACGGTGTTAAATTCTCGCCCGGAAGTAAGCCCGGGTACAGACCTCAAAAAAGTTATTGTCGAAATTTCAGAAAATCTACTCGGGGTGACTGCTGTGGTTGATGGGGAGAAAATAGTGGGAATTATTACCGACGGAGACTTAAGGCGTATGCTCAGTAAAGTGGACAATATCGCTGGTTTGACTGCACAAGAAATTATGACCAAAAATCCGAAGCTCATCGACAATGACGCCATGGCAATTGAAGCTATGGAGTTAATGGATCGCTACGGGATCACCCAAATACTCGCCCATGAAAACGGCCGATACACAGGAGTTGTTCATATTCATAATTTAAGCAAAGAAGGGATTATCTAATGGCAAAAGCGCTCCCAAATTCAGAGAAAGACATGTCCTTTTTGGATCATCTAGAAGAGTTGCGTTGGCATTTAATGCGTGCCACCCTAGCGGTGGTCTCCATGGGATTTATTGCCTTTTTGATGAAAGATTTTATTTTTGACGGCATCATTTTTGGCCCGAAACGCGCGAGTTTTCCAACCTATCAATTGTTGTGTATTTCAGCCCAAGCTCTGGGCCTCGATAGCTTCTGTTTCACCGAATTACCGTTTCGCATCCAGAGCCGCACCATGTCTGGACAATTTTCAGCGCATATTTGGACTTCTATTACCGCTGGATTCATCATTGCTTTTCCATATGTGCTTTATGAAGTTTGGAAATTTGTCAGTCCTGGATTGCATGAAAACGAAAGAAAAAATGCCAAAGGTTTTATTTTTGTAGCCTCAGTGCTCTTTTTTCTCGGTGTCTTGTTTGGGTATTACGTGGTGACCCCGCTCTCCATTAATTTCTTGGGGTCTTATCAGGTCAGCGATCAAGTCTTTAACGACTTTGACCTAAGCAGTTATATCGCGTTGGTCCGCGCCTGTGCCCTGTCTTCAGGTTTAATTTTTGAACTCCCTATAGTCATCTACTTTTTGACCAGAGTCGGCCTGGTTACACCCGAATGGCTCAAAAAGTATCGCAAATACGCCTTAGTCATTGTATTGATTATTTCTGCCATCATCACCCCACCGGATATCGCCAGTCAAGTTATAGTCTCTATCCCGGTTTTAATATTGTATGAAATCAGTATCTTGATTGCAAAACGTGTGGTAAAAATTCAACAAAAGAAACGATAATCTTATGGGGCAATCAGTAGAAGAATTTAATGCTTACCGAGAGCGAATGAACGCGCGGTTGATGCAAGAAGACCAAAAGATCATCAAACGGGTATTTAATCTTGACACCAATGCCTATATGGAAGGCCATCTTCCGGTCAAAACTAAAGAGCTTTTGGGTCTGGGCAATTCGCTTGTTTTGCGCTGTGACGACTGTGTAAAGTATCATTTGCAAACTTGCTTTGAGCTGGGAATAAGTAAAGAGGAAGTTATGGAGGCCATGAGCATTTCGTTGCTGATTGGCGGCACCATCGTTATTCCTCATTTGCGCCGCGCTGTTGAGTTTTGGGATGCTCTAAGCGAACAAGCCTCCTAGAAAAATAATTGTTACCTTCGCTCTAATTGGTCACAAAGCATCAACATCTATGAAACTTCGCGCTGAAAAATTGGATAAAATTTACCGTGGCCGCTCGGTGGTAAAAAACGTATCCCTTGAAGTCAATCAAGGAGAGATCGTGGGCTTACTGGGACCTAACGGCGCTGGAAAAACCACTTCATTTTATATGATTGTGGGACTCATAAAACCCAATGGTGGGCGTATTTATTTAAATGATCAAGACATTACCACCTATCCCATGTACAAGCGGGCTCAAAACGGTATTGGTT
>CALJFV010000184.1 GCA_938074515.1 uncultured Flavobacteriaceae bacterium | reverse complement strand
GTGGTCGATGAAATGCTCGAAGCATCTCGGTCAAATTTCGAAGAAGCCGAAGCTTTGAATCCGTGGTTTTCAGCGGATTTTGTATCCTTGCGCAAGGGGGATGCTTTGAACCTTCCCTTAGAGAATGAAAGTGTTGATGTCGCTGCCCAAAATTGCCTGTTCAATATCTTTAAAGACCAAGAACTTAAAATGGCAATTGCTGAAATGTACCGCGTGCTAAAACCCCATGGTCGCCTGGTTATGAGTGACCCCACTTGCGAACAAGAAATGAATGAAACACTCAGGGAAGACGATCGCCTGCGCGCCCTGTGTTTAAGTGGCAGTTTGCCCATAAATCAATACGTTAAAGCCCTTACCGATGCCGGTTTTGGGACCATTGAAATTCGCGCAAGAAAGCCCTATCGTATTTTGGATCCAGGCCATTACCCCACAGAAGAATTAATTTATATTGAATCCATCGAAGTGGCGGCAATCAAGGACCCAATGCCCGATGATGGTCCTTGTATCTTTACAGGTAAAGCGGCTATTTACTATGGTGACCAAAGCTATTTTGACGACGAAAAGGGACATGTGCTTATGCCTAATCAACCTCTGGCGATTTGCGATAAAACTGCCGCAGCATTGTCTGCATTAAACAGAAACGATATATTTATCAGTCCTTCGACCTTTCACTATGATGGGGGAGGTTGTTGCTAATTATGATGCGGGTAGTTTTTTTAAATCATAGGATAAAATATTTTTGGGGCATTTTACTCATTAGCCTTAGTTTAAACGCCCAGCCAAGTGAGGCTCATATAAATTCGGACCAAGACAAGATCGATCATCAATTATGGGACAATCTTTTAAAACGTCATGTAAGTGATCAAGGCCGTGTGGATTACTCCAGCTTTCTGCTTGATATAGCCCAAGTGAACCGATATATTCAAGGACTTGCAAAAAGTGCTGAGGGAATAAATAATCATTCAAAAGAGGAGCAATTAGCTTTTTGGATCAACGCTTATAATGCATGTACCGTCAAACTTATTTGCGAGAATCTCCCCGTTAAGAGTATCAAAGACATCAGTCGACCATGGAAGCAGACTGTACTCCAGAGCAAAAATGACTCCTGGACTTTAGACGACATAGAACACGAAATTTTAAGGAAGTACGAGGAACCTCGTATTCATTTTGCCATTAATTGCGCCTCAAAATCATGTCCTATATTGTCGAATGAAGCCTACCGAGCGGATCAACTTGACCAACAACTCAATCGTGCTGCATCCGTCTTTTTCAACGATTCAACAAAAAATAAATACACCGAAAAAAGACTGAATCTCTCGCGTATTTTTATGTGGTTTAAGCGAGATTTTGGAAGTGCTGAGGACTTGATTCAGCTCATCAACAAATACACTGGGAAAAACGTTCCCCGAAATATTGCAATCAGTTATTTATCCTATGATTGGTCTTTAAATAATTAAGCTCGGTGGACCAAAGTAACACACTTCATCTGTCTGTAGTCGTCCCTACATTAAATGAGGCCAAAAACATTATCCGGACCCTTGAAGGCCTATTTATGCGCGCCGATCAACCAAAAGATATTGAAGTGATTATCGTCGATGGAGGCAGTTCAGACCAAACCCAGCATGCGATAAATCAGTGGAAAAAAAAGAATACCCAACAAAATGTCACACTACTGCAAAGCCCCGCAGGACGAGCCCGTCAGATGAATTTAGGCGCCTCAAACGCCCGCGCCAACTGCCTATATTTTATTCATGCAGATACCCTACCACCACAAAACTACGATCGATACATATTAAATCAAGTAAACCAAGCGTGTCAAGCGGGCTGCTTTCGTATGGCTTTTGACCTACAGCATTGGTGGCTAAAAATAGCCGGCTGGGGGACACGCTTCAATTGGAAATTCTGTCGCGGTGGGGACCAAAGTCTCTTTGTAAGTAAAGCTTTGTTTGAACTAATCGGTGGCTTTGACCAGGAATACATTATCTGCGAAGACTTAAATTTAATTGACCGACTGTACGCTCAGACGCGCTTTTGCGTATTGCCTCAAAACGTGATCAGTTCTGCCCGAAAATATAAATCTCGGGGGCTTTGGCAATTACAATGGCATTTTTGGGTGATCCAATACAATTACCGAAGAGGGCAAAGTCCAGAACAACTTTGGGCCTACTACCAGAGAAATGTATCACCAAATACCCCAAAAATTGAGTAAATTAGCTCATTAGATAAACCTTATGAATACACCCAGTATATTTAAATGGACGCTAAAATACGGACTCATGTCTGCCTTAGCAGGAATCTTGTGTTGTGTTGCCCCTGCGGTTTTATTTATGCTTGGCCTTATGGGTGGGGTTGTCGCCATTTCTTTTGCCGACTTTTTTTATCAAGAAGATGGCTCATTGGGTACTGGTGCGATATTAATGCGCGTGGTCGCGATCATTATAGGGGCTTATGGCGTCTATAAATACAAAACAACTCAAGATCAATGCTCTATCGATCCAAAACGCAAACAAATTAATTTACTGCTTGTTGGCGCCTTGATTATTATTCTAGGAGTTCTTTTGTTTATTGGGCTAGAAGAATTATCCTCATGGTATTTTGATACCTATATTGTACCTCAGCAGCAAATTGAATTAAAGGGCGAATAGAGACAATTTTGGGGGCAAAAATCACGGTAATTATACCCGCCATCAATGAAGCTGAAGCCATCGGATATGTTTTAGATGAGATCCCAAAATCAGCTTCAGAGGTCATCGTCGTGGACAACGGCTCCAACGACAACACTGTTGCCGTAGCTAAAAATCACGGGGCTCTAGTCTTAAACGAATCTCGTCGTGGCTATGGGTATGCGTGTATGCATGCCCTAGAATACATCAAATCAAGAGCCCTAAAACACCCTGAACAAACGCCCCAGATTATTGTATTTCTGGATGGAGACTATAGCGATTATCCAAAGTACTTGGACGCTTTGACAGCCCCGATACTGGAAAAAAATATGGATCTTGTCATCGGTGCGCGAGCCCCAGAATTAATGGAAGCTCGTGCGATGACCTTGCCACAGCGCTTCGGGAATTGGTTGGCCACCTGGCTTATGCATCATTTATTTGGCGCACGGTATACGGACCTAGGTCCCTTTCGGGCGATTCGCTACGATAAACTCATGGCAATGAATATGTCCGACATGACTTATGGCTGGACCATTGAAATGCAACTCAAGGCCTTGAATATGAAACTAAATTACATGGAAATCAAGGTCCCTTACAGAAATCGCATCGGGGTCTCAAAGGTTTCAGGGACTTTAAAAGGTGTTATCTTTGCCGGAGTGAAAATTATTGGCTGGATTGCCAAACACGCCGTTTTTAAATGATGTTGGAGTTTCTCACCGTCCTAATTTATGCTCTTTGCCTTTTAACCGTATTGCTCTTTGCCGTAACGCAGGTCATTCTTTTTTACAAATTTAAGGGTGCGAGAAAACAGTTCGCAAAAAATCAATTGCCCCCCTACGGCCTAAAAGACAACTTACCGAGCGTAACCATTCAACTGCCCATATACAATGAGCAAAATGTAATAAAGGCGCTGATTCATAAGGTTGCTGCAATAGAATACCCAAAGAATCGACTTGAGATTCAGGTGCTCGATGATTCAACCGACGATACGAGCTCAATGGCGCGCGACCTAGTTTCTGAACTTAAAACTCAAGGGGTTCCCATCACCCACATACACCGAAAACATAGAACTGGTTTTAAGGCTGGAGCCCTCAAAGAAGGACTGGCTATCGCCCAGGGTGAATTTATTGCCATTTTTGATGCCGATTTTCTACCGCAAAGTGATTGGCTCTTGCGCAGTATGCCGTACTTCAACAATTCAAATATTGGCGTGGTCCAAACCCGATGGGGACACATTAATCGGGACCATTCATTTTTGACCCGCACTGAAGCATTCGCCTTGGATTTGCACTTTGGGCTTGAGCAAATGGGACGACAAGCCAATGGCGTATTTATGAATTTCAACGGGACTGCAGGAATCTGGCGTAAATCATGTATCCAGGACGCTGGAAACTGGTCAGGAATGACCTTAACCGAAGATCTAGACCTGAGTTACCGTGCGCAACTCAGAGGATGGCGTATCGTTTATCGCCCTGATATTATTACTCCAGCACAGCTGCCAGAGACCGTTCAAGCGGCACGAAGTCAGCAATTCAGATGGAATAAAGGCGGGGCACAAAATTTCAAACTACATGGGCGCATCTTATGGACTAAAAAGGATTTAAGTTTTAAAGAGAAAATTTTTGGTGCCGCCCATTTGTTCAGCAGCTCAATATTTTTTTTGGTTCTGATGCTCATTGTGTTGAGTTTGCCGCTTTTGTGGATTAAGAACAGTCATAATCAATGGTCATGGATTTTTTATTTCTTTCAATCTTTTGGCCTAACCACAATACTCCTGCTTTGGTCCTATACCGGTGCTTATAAAATATTTAATGCACATCAAAATATCTCGTGGGGGCGGGCCTTGTTTGATTTCGTTGTATTTTTCACGCTCGCCATTGGACTTTCGGCCAATAACGCCATTGCGGTAATTCAAGGACACCTCGGGGTAATTACTCCTTTTGTGAGGACACCCAAAGTCAGTGCCCGCGATTCAGAGCGAGGCGATAAGATCAAATCGCTGGCTAATTACTCCTCGGGGAGGCAATTAGGTCCTATATTTTTAGAACTATTTCTGATGATTTATGCCCTATCTGGATTATTTCTAGCGGCAAAAATGGGGCCGACAGGAGATTATGGTTTAGCGCCATTTCATATCCTCTGTGTCTTAGGTTTCGGTTATCTTTTAATTAAAAGTATTTTTGACAGGTTCAAGAATTGACCAAAGCATGATCAAAATATTTCAATACATAGCATTGCTGTTTTTGATTTCTATTGGAAGACTCCAAGGGCAGACTTCAATCGGGTCCATGGTGTCGAAAGAAAAAGACCTTGAATCTCAATCTCAAAAAATTGATTCTTTAGAAGACGCATTGTGGTTGCCCGATTATTTTGATCAATTTGAACTGCGTCAAGACAATGATTTTTTGCATTTCACAGATCGTTACTACTCTACAGGCAGTTTTTTAGGATTACACCGATGGCTTCCCCTATCACCAAAACAACTGGAACAAAAGCAAACCCGTCAATACAGCTTAGTACTTTACCAGGAAATTTATACCCCCACAGATCTTTTGACTGACAAAATAAAATTCTTGGATCGTCCTTATGCCGGCTTTATTGGACTCAATAATGGACTGACCGTTACCCGTAAATCCCATTTGAATCGTTATAACTTTATTTTGGGTATTGCTGGCCCCTGGTCGGGTTCAGAAACTGTTCAAAGCGCCTTTCACAATTCGGCCACTGTAGATTCAAAAATTGCGACATGGCTTTCTCAAATTGACAATAGTTTTCATCTCAATGCCCATTACGAGTATGTTCGTGAATGGCAATGGCAGCCCAAGCCTTTTGCGGTTTACTTTGCCCTAAATCCAAAAATAGCCATGGGTTCTAAAGATACTTTTATTGAGCAGGATGCTGTTTTTTATTTTGGTCGTAGATCGTCCCTTCAAAAGACTATGGCCTATGGACAATTGCTGGGACGCGAAACAGAACTGTTCTTTTCAACGCGCTTTGGCTATCGCTATGTATTGCATGACGCCATGTTGCAAGGTAATTGGCTGGGAGACAACTCAATTTACACGGTTACGCCTTATCGGATGATGTATTTTTTTAATGTGGGCTTTTTTTGGCGCTACAAACGCAATGACGTCTTTCTCAAATATCATTACGAATCAGCCCGAAACCGCAGCGCTGAACCCCATCTCTACGTTTCATTATCCTACAGTCGTCGTTATTGATGCGCTTAAAAATCGATGCGAACCTCGAGAGATTGCGTTCCGCGCTCTATGGTTGCTTGTGTTGAATCGCCTTGCTTAAAAACAGATAATGCACGCATATAACTCATCATATCGGTCACCGTGCTGTCTCCTAAACGCACCACAACATCGCCTTTTTTCAGACCCGCTTTTTGCGCTGGTTTGTCCTCACTAACCCCATCAATACGCATTCCAGTTCCGGTGAAAAGATAATCTGGAATTACCCCCAAGCCTACCTTAAATCGCGGGGTTTCTTCGCTCTCATTTTTAGTCTTGCGAAAGGTCAATTTAGCATCATCATCAAGATCAGAAATTAAAGCGTAAATATATTTACCAATGGTCTCTAGGCCTTGATAATTAATCTTGTCCGCATCATCTGAAGG
>CALJFV010000183.1 GCA_938074515.1 uncultured Flavobacteriaceae bacterium | reverse complement strand
ATGCGTTTAACACAAGTATTTCTTGGAATTGCGTTGATGTTACTTAGCCCTGGTCTGCGGGCTCAGTTGAATATCCTCAATGCGAAAACTCCAGATGAAATTGGGCTAAAGACCGAGGCTCAAATTGCTTACGATAATGATAACCCGTTGCCTTATGGCTATGTGGATGATCGAGATATTCTTTGGTCAAAAACCACTTGGGAAATCATCGATTTGGACGAGCGAGTGAATTTTCCGCTCTATTATCCTATCGATACGAATAATATTGGTTCGGAGCGACGCTCTTTGTATGATGTATTGGTAAAGAACATCAAGAATGGCAATATTTCGGAAGTTTATGCAGACTCGTATTTCTCTGAAAAAAGAACTTTAAGAGATATAGAAGGTTCCTTGATGTACAGCGATACTACTGATTTAGGAATCGAACAGTTCAACGCTGTTGGTCGCGTGGATCCAGAGTATGTAAGAAAGTTTACTTTGGACGCGGGAGATATTGAAGAATGGCGTATTCGCGGGGTTTGGTATTTAGACAAACGTCAGGGTGAATTACGTTATCGCTTGTTAGCGATCTGTCCGGTTGCCAATGAGGCACGCTCGAAAGCGTTTCCCGACGATGATGTAGATGCTAAGGTGGAATTGTTCTGGGTTTGGTATCCTGGTGCTCGTGAAATACTGCATAAGGCCAAAGCCTTTAATCGCAAGAATACTTCACAGCCCATATCCTTTGATCATTTGCTCAATTCGAGAAGATTTAATGCGGTTATATTTAAAGATGACAATGTCCAAGGAGACCGCGGTGTAGCAGATTATATTAATGATAATTCGTTGATGCAGCTGTTAGAATCTGACCGTATTAAGGATCAAATCCGCAATATTGAGATTGACCTTTGGAATTATTAATCTGTATTTATAAAGACATTAACCCTCCTGCCCAAACAGGAGGGTTTTTTATATGAAGTCACTAGATTTTGTCATCGTTGGATTCGGAATAGCAGGGGCGACAATTGCTCGTGAATTATCACAAAGAGGGCAAAGCATATTGGTTATTGATTCAAACCGAAATAAGGCCACTGCCATTGCCGGCGGAACAATTCATCCTGCTGTATTGCGCTATTACAATCAGGTTTGGCGTGCCGATGATTTTTGGCCTAAGGCTAAAATATTTTACCAAAATTGGGAACAAGAACTAGAAATATCACTGGTAAAGACCAGGGGCTTAATTCGCGTATTTGATTCAAAACAGGAGCCGGAGCTATGGCGACAAAAGCGAGAAGAGCATTTTTGGAATCAATACCTAAATCCACTGAGTGACGTTAAAAGTGAGCAATTATCTCATTTCAACACACCACATGGTTATGGCATGTCTGAGGATTTTTGGCGTTTTGATCCTAAATTATTGCTTGAAACTTATCGACAAAGACTTATCGACCAGAATCAATACAAAATTGCTGAATTAAATTTTGATTCGGACCAAGCCCTGAACAAGGCAATTGGCAGTCTCGGATACAAAGCAGAGCGAGTGATCTTGGCACAAGGTTTTCAGCAAACCTATTGGCCAGGGATAACCCATGGAAATCCTATTCAAGCAAAAAAGGGTCAATATCTCATTATTGAGTGTCCTGGGCTTAATTTAACCCAGGTGGTAAAAACTAAATTCTTTCTTATCCCTTTGGGTCAGGATTATTATCAAGTTGGCGCGACTTATCCACGTCTTGACCAGCATGATGCCATTATGGATGCCCAGAAAAAAATACGGGCTGATTTGGACGCCTTGTTAAAACTGCCTTATAGCATTGTGGATTGTTGGGATGGTGTTCGGCCGACCACCAAAGACCGACGACCAATACTCGGAGCCTTGAGATCTAAAAAAAACATCTACGTATTCAACGGCCTAAACTCGCGCGGTCTGCTTATGGCGCCTTTACTAGCCACTTGGTTGGCTGATTTAATGCTTGATGAAAAGGAATTGCCTCAGGAGGTTTCTATCAATCGCTTTTTTTGACTTTAGCGGGGTCGTAACTAAAGAAAAAATTAATCCAAATATTTCTTGAAAGACGCAAAATGATGGGAAGACTCAGCACAAGTACCGCTGAAATCGCAAAAAATGTTTGTAAACGCTCCAGTGATAATAGAAAGTAGCTGATGATGAATATGGTTATGGCAAATGCTACTCCAACGGCATAGCTCACATACATAGCCCCGTAAAAAAATGACGGTTCTATTTTGTATTTCACACCACAATTTGGACAGTGTTCATGCATGAGTAAGGTCTTGGACGGCTGATAGGCCCTTGAGCTTTGATACATTGGCCCGCCATGACAAACCGGACAACTTCCCATGAAAATGCTGTAGAGTTTTGTGCCTTTGAATAGATTCATTTTCTTTTTTTTTGCCAAGACAAATTTAAGCATCTTTGCACGACTCAAATGTTACCTTTGTTACTCAATGCTTAATATTCATAACTTATCTGTTTCTTTTCAAGGAACACCCTTGTTTGAAGGGGTCACGCTTCAATTAAAAGGCGGGGACCGTATTGGGCTTATTGGAAAAAATGGTGCTGGAAAATCTACACTATTAAAGATAATTGCGGGGGCTCAAGAGTATGATACAGGACAGATTGCAACCGATAAGGAAATTTCTGTTGGATATCTCAGACAAGATATTGATTTTGAACAAGGACGAACGGTACTTCAGGAGGCCTATGTGGCTTTTGAGCTTCTACAAGGATTTGAGCAAAAGCTTGAACGGATTAATACCTCACTTGCCGAGAGAACCGATTATGAGAGTCAGGCCTATACGGATCTAATCGAGGCGTTAAGTGATGTTCAGCATCAATACGAAATACATGGAGGCTATGTTTATCAGGGCGAGACTGAGCGAATCTTGTCAGGTCTTGGGTTTACCCGAGAGGATTTTAACCAAATGACCGATACCTTTTCAGGAGGATGGCGCATGCGGATTGAATTGGCCAAATTACTGCTCCAACAACATGATATTCTCTTACTCGATGAGCCGACCAATCACTTGGATATTGAATCGATTTTGTGGTTAGAAGATTTTCTAAACAGTTATCCTGGCGCTGTGGTTTTGGTGAGTCATGACAAGATGTTTTTAGACAATGTCACCAATCGAACCATAGAGTTGTCCACGGGCAGAATGTATGACATGAAATTGCCTTATTCTAAGTACTTGGTGGCGCGTGAAGAGCGCCGTACGCAGCAAATGTCAATTCAAAAAAATCAGCAAAAGCAGATTGAGCAAACTGAGCGTTTGATTGAAAAATTTCGCGCAAAGGCCTCAAAAGCCTCTATGGCGCAGTCCTTGATTAAAAAGTTGGATCGCATGGATATAATTGAGGTGGACGAAGATGATAATGCTGTAATGAGCCTTAATTTTCCGGTATCAAGAGACCCGGGTAAAGTTGTTTTCATTTTAGAGCAAATCGCCAAGAATTATGGTGATAAGTCTGTACTCACTGGGGTCGATCTCCGAATTTCTCGAGGAGATAAAATTGCTTTTGTTGGACAAAATGGTCAAGGTAAATCGACTTTGGCCAAAATCATGGTCGAAGCGATATCATATCAAGGTTCGCTGACCCTAGGACATAATGTAGACATAGGTTATTTCGCCCAAAATCAAGCGGAATATTTAGACGGGAATAAGACCGTAGAGGAAACGATGATCTATGCCGCAGATCAAAATACACGTCCTAAAGTAAGAGATATTTTAGGGGCTTTTTTGTTTCGGGGTGAAGAGGTGGATAAATATGTCAGAGTGCTGTCTGGTGGAGAGCGCAATCGACTGGCGTTGGCTAAATTACTGTTGCAGCCGCTAAACGTGCTGGTCATGGATGAGCCCACAAACCATTTAGACATTAAATCAAAGAATGTTTTAAAGCAGGCCCTCATGCGCTTCCAAGGAACACTCATCCTGGTCTCTCATGATAGAGATTTTTTGCAAGGTTTGACAGAGGTTGTCTATGAATTCAAAGAGGGCCATTTAAAAGAATATTTAGGGGATATTGACTTTTTCCTAGGGGAGCGTAATTTGGGTAATTTGCGAGAAGCAGAAAAGAGAACACTTCAGTCTGACGGGCCGGTGAAACAAAAAAATAAAAATGATTCTGCACTGAGCTATAAAGAACAGAAAAAGAAAAAATCCCTTGCCAATAAGTTGAGTCAGATTGAACGGGACATTCAAACCCTAGAGGCAGAAATCAATCGACTTGATCAAGATTTAGCAAACAATCCTGAATTACTAAGTACGCAAGATGACTTTTACAAGAAATATGAAGACAAAAAATCTTCGCTTGAGTCTTTGATGGGGGAATGGGAATCAGTGAGTTTTGACCTGGAACAGTTATAATTTTTGTAATAAGTTTAACGATATCATTGAGTAAAGCCCTTAATTTTAAGAACAACGAATTGAGCATAATTTAAAACACATTTCTTCGGTATGTAAAATAATTAATACCGTCATTGCGATTGTCATCATACTGGGTTCTGTCTTGTATGCCAATTATTTGGTCAGCAGCAACAATCGCGTAAAACCTCCGGCCAAAAAAGTAGTGAAAACAGTTTTTGCTGAGACGGCACAAAATGGCCAAGTGCCAATTTCAATAGCGACAAACGGTTTATTAATGGCAAAAGACCGATTTGAGTTATTTTCTGAAGTCCAAGGAATTTTGAAAAACGGAACCCGTGAGTTTAAACCGGGCCATGAAAAAGACGGCAAAATCTGAGAATGTGCGTGTTCTTATTGCAGAATCAAATAAGCAATTAAGCGCGTATGGCTGGAATGAAGGACTCTTTCCCACCACAGGGTTTGCCACCAAAAATATCAGTTCTGGATTTTCTGCGGGACTACAAATGAGTTGGAATATTTTTGATGGTGGGGCGAATCGCACTGCAGTGAAAAATTCCAAGATTAATCTCGAAACCCAGGAATTGGCTTTGGAAGAAATCAAAATTCAAGTTGACAGAGATGTTGCCAACACTTATGGGGACTTTTTAAACCGGAAAAAAGTCTTTGAGCTTTTGGAACGCGCCATAAGTACCGCACAGAATAATTATGATCGCTCTCTTGATCGATTTAGACTAGGGCAGTTGACTTCTTTGGAATTGCGCCAAGCGCAGATCAATTTGCTTAATGCCCGAATGAATGCCAATATGGCTAAGTATCAAGCAAAGTTGTCAGAGTTGACCTATCTGCAAGCTTGCGGGCAGTTACTCAACGTCCCTCTTTAGTATTCTGTGGTTGATTTAACTTTTGAAATAGTCGCGTAATCAATATAATGTGAGGAAAAGTTATGGCTACAAGTGCTGCGAATAAAATGGGGAATAATCCATTGCCAATGTAATCGTAGACTTTAGCCAGTAAGAAAATTCCAAAAACAGAAACCAACCAATAGAGGTAACTTTGTTTAAAGTAGCGCAGAGCAGATTTGTAATTGAGCGCATAACCCTCGATTAAAATTTGATCCTTTATTGAAGGTATGGCATGCCATATGACAAAATACACGGCAAAAGATAAAGGAAGTTCTGTGTTGAAAAAGACGACATAGAACATAAGAAGATAGAATATTTCCTCAAAAATCTCTCTTTTAAAAAATTTGTATTGTCTTATCCATGAGAGAATCAATAGCCCAACCAAATAGAGGGTGATTAGATTAAGCGGAATGCCTGTAATATTCCAGCCTGTCATTTGAAGTATGAGGAATTGCACATCGCTTTGATGAGTGGCAAACATCATTGAGAAAATAACCAGGCCATAAAGTGTGAAATCAATTGCTTTGGTTTTGGAGGCCGATAGTTTATTGTGTAAATGTTGTTCTCCAAAATGGTAACTGCTAAAAAGCATAAAAACGATAAGTCCCAGCACACGCCAATAGAAGGATAACATAAACACCGTAGCCCCAAGACTTATATAAAGTCCGATCAAGATCCATTTTTGCGTTTTGTTTTTTATCAATAATTCCTGTAAGAGATTGATGTCGTTGGATCCATGCATCAGGCCCAGCGAAAGAACAAAAATTCCTGAGGCTAGAAGCTCAATTTGAGCATTGGTATAGAGGGAAATCCAAATTACAAATGCCGTAATTATTATGTTAAAATTTTTGTTCATTCTTAAAGATTGATGATCGAATTTACGAAATATGAAAATTTTATTTGCCAGACAAAAATAAATGTTTAACTTTAATAAAATTATGTTAAACAAATTTAATTAACCATGACAGCATTATTAACTACATTAACTATGGCGTCCAAAATGGCGCCTGATGATTATGTTGGTTTTACATTCTTTGTAGGATGTATGGCCATGATGGCAGCTTCTGCCTTCTTTTTCCTTTCGATGAATGGATTTGACACCAAATGGAGAACTTCGATTCTCGTTTCGGGTTTAATCACCTTCATTGCAGCAGTACACTACTGGTACATGCGTGATTATTGGGCTTCTTTTGGAGAATCCCCAACTTTTTTCCGCTACGTAGACTGGGTTCTTACGGTTCCTTTGATGTGCGTGGAATTTTATTTAATCCTGAAAGTTGCAGGAGCGAAAAAGTCTCTTATGTGGCGTATGATCTTCCTTTCGGTTGTCATGCTTGTAACAGGTTATTTTGGTGAAACTGTGGACCGAGGAAATGCTCAGGTCTGGGGTCTTATCTCAGGTATCGCTTACTTCGTTATTGTGTATGACCTCTGGATGGGCTCGGCCAAAAAGCTTGCTGAAGCTGCAGGTGGCGCGACCCTTTCCGCTCACAAAATGCTTAGTTGGTTTGTCCTAGTAGGATGGGCGATTTATCCAATTGGATATATGGCTGGTACTCCAGGATGGTACGACGGAATTTTTGGCGGATTAAATCTTGATGTTATTTACAACATTGGAGATGCCGTTAACAAAATCGGATTTGGTTTGGTAGTATACGGTCTAGCTGTAGCCAAGCAAAAAGAAGCTTAAGCGTCGATATGATTGAGAAAAGCCGCTCATTTGAGCGGCTTTTTTTTTGCTTATAAGCGAGACTCCGGGGCCTATAATTAAAATTGAATATACTTGCAGGGTATCATCTTTTGTTTGTATTTTTGCCGCATATCGCGGGATAGAGCAGTAGGTAGCTCGTCGGGCTCATAACCCGAAGGTCACAGGTTCGAGTCCTGTTCCCGCTACTAAAACAATAAAACGGTTAAACTATAATAGTTTAACCGTTTTTATTTTCAAACTTCACTAAATATATCTACTCCAACAATCCCAGTTGTTTTAGAAAAGAGTAGTTGTCGAAAAAATCTTGTTCTTGAAGTATTTTACCATCCTTCATCAAAATAATTGTTGTTCCATTGAGATCAACTTTGTTGTTCGTTGCAGGTATTCCGAACAAATCTCCATCGTGAGTACCCTTAAAATTCCAATGCTTAACTATTTTATCTCCATCTCCAAAAATATCGATGAATTGAAATTCAGCATCTGAAAAACCAATTAAGTAATTACCATAATATTCACGAAAGGCATCTATACCAGTAATATTGCCTTCGGCAGTTACTGCTGTAACTTGTTCATCAAAGCTATCAGTGTTTATAGCACTACTATCTCTAGTTTCAAAAAAAGCAAGCCAAGCAGTTTTATAGATTTCAATATTTTTCTCAGTTTGAGAATTTGTTTTAGCTAAGGCTTCACACTCGTCATTTGTAGCTTGATTACACCCAGAAAATAAGAATAGTGTAATCGATAAAATAATGAGATTCTTCATAATTAAAGTTTTAAAGTTTTAAAGTTGGATACAATATAAGCTAAATATT
>CALJFV010000182.1 GCA_938074515.1 uncultured Flavobacteriaceae bacterium | reverse complement strand
CTTCAAATCTTAAATCGTACCGGAAAAGTACGTATCCCCATTTCGGAACAATTTGACTTTGGCTCAGAAGTGCCGATTAAACATGAGGGGAAAATTGTTTTTTGGACCCAAAAAGGCAGTCAGATTCAAATTAGTCCAGAAGGCTCAGTAGTGAAACTTACCGCCAAATCACCAGCTCAATACCGTGTGGTGTTTTACGGCCCACATACTGTTGAATTTGACGATCCCTTACTGCGCATAGATCAACATTTTATCGAATTACCGTTGGGTAATTACTTGGGACCACAAGTCTTTAAATTTGGGAATAAATTGCGCACAGTCATGATCGATCAAGACACTCAAAATATCTTTGTTTACAACAGTGAGGGACGTCTCTTGAAAAATTTACCATTTTTCGGTCGCTCAATGGTCGATATTGCCGATACTAACAGCAACGGTAAGCTAGAACTTGTCACACAAGGTCAAGACAATGAAGTGTTGATCTACAACTTAAATTGAGTCACAAGCGTAGGATCCTTAGAGAAAAGGGTCTCTGTTATGAGAATCTTAGTTCGGCCTCAAAAAGATTCTGAAAATGATAGAGCAATCTTTGGCTTACGGCCTGCTCGTCAACTTCCTTCATTTTAAGTTCAACCCGCATTGAAGTCACGGATTTGCCTCGTATTCCGCAAGGGATCATATGGTCGAAATAACCCAAATCAGCATTGACATTAAGCGCAAACCCATGCATGGTAACCCAACGACTGGCCCTAACGCCCATAGCACAAATTTTACGTGCAAACGGAGTCCCAACATCCAACCAAACACCTGTTTCACCTGGGGAGCGTTCCGCCACAATTTCGTAATCAGCCAAAGTCAGGATAATCATCTCCTCCAAGAGGCGTAAGTACTTATGAATGTCGGTAAAAAAATTTTCGAGGTCTAAAATGGGATATCCCACTATTTGACCCGGACCGTGATAAGTAATATCACCACCTCGATTGATTTTAAAAAATTGGGCGCCAATAGAGGCTAATTTTTGCTCGTCAATGAGAAGATTGTCCATGTCTCCGCTTTTACCCAGCGTATAGACATGGGGATGACGCACTAGGAGTAAGTGATTTTGAGTCGTACTCTTTGTATTGTTTCTTCGATTGTCAATTTTCGTTTGGACAATGGCCTGAAAAAGGGTCTCCTGGTAAGTCCATGCCTTGGCATAATCCATCAGGCCTAAATCTTCAACCAAAACCGATTTGTTGAGATTCATATTATCGATTGGGATTGTTAAGAATAATAAGAGCCGCAATAACTCCTGGAACCCACCCACAGAGGGTCAAAATACAGACAATAATAAAGGAACCACAACCTTTGTCCACAACTGCTAGTGGTGGGAATAATAATGAGAGCAAGACACGCCAAAAACTCATAGCACAAAAATACAGCATATTTTCAATACGACTCCATCACCTAAACCGCGAATAATTAATTATTTTTGCCGCATACTTTGACATCATGCAACGCACAGAACTCGAACTTATTCGCCTAGAAAAACTCAACCAATTACGCGCTTTGGGCATTGATCCTTATCCGGCAGCGCAATATCCTGTAGACCATACTGCACAGGAAATCAAAGCGCATTATCAAGAGGCTAAGCGCGTGGTTGTCGCTGGGCGATTGATGTCTCGACGAATCCAAGGAAAAGCCTCTTTTGCTGAGCTACAGGACTCAAGTGGAAGAATCCAGGTTTATTTTAACCGAGATGAAATTTGTCCCAATGAAGACAAGACGCTTTATAATGAGGTCTATAAAAAACTTTTGGATATTGGAGATTTTATTGGTGTAAAAGGCAGCTTATTCACCACGCAAGTGGGGGAAAAAACAATACAAGTAGAGGAGTTTACGGTGCTTTCAAAAGCCATTAAACCATTACCGCTACCCAAAACAGACAGTGAAGGAAATGTCCACGACGAATTTAACGACCCAGAACTTCGATATCGTCAACGCTATGCCGATCTGGTTGTCAATCCTCATGTTAAGGAGGTTTTTATAAAAAGAACACACTTATTTAATGCCATGCGTGATTTTTTTAATGAACGAGGCTACTTTGAAGTAGAAACCCCTGTATTACAATCCATTCCCGGAGGCGCTGCGGCACGCCCCTTCATTACCCATCACAACAGCCTCGATATCCCACTCTATTTGCGCATTGCCAACGAATTATATTTAAAAAGACTCATTGTTGGGGGTTTTGACGGTGTTTATGAGTTTTCGAAAAACTTTCGCAATGAGGGTATGGATCGCACCCATAATCCAGAATTTACCGCGATGGAGATTTACGTCGCTTACAAGGATTACAACTGGATGATGGAATTTTGCGAGGAACTCCTCGAATACTGCGCCCTGCAAGTCAATGGCAGTACTACTGCTAAGTTTGGTGATCATGATATTGATTTTAAGGCCCCTTATCCTCGGGTTACCATGACAGAGGCCATCAAGAAATATGCTGGTATTGATATATCGGGTGCCTCTGAGGAAACCCTTAGAGCAGCTGCTCAATCCCTCGGAATTGAAGTCAATGAAACTATGGGCAAGGGCAAACTCATCGATGAAATTTTCGGTGAAAAATGCGAAGGTCAGTTCATCCAGCCAACCTTTATCACGGACTATCCCAAAGAAATGAGCCCGCTGACCAAAAGTCATCGCGATCAACCGGAGCTCACAGAACGATTTGAGCTCATGGTTTGTGGTAAAGAAGTTGCCAACGCCTATAGCGAGTTAAACGATCCTATCGATCAAAGAGAGCGATTTGAGGCCCAAGTAAAATTAGCCGATCGCGGAGATGATGAAGCGATGTATATCGATAATGATTTTCTGCGCGCCTTGGAATATGGCATGCCTCCAACCTCTGGCATGGGCATTGGTATGGATCGACTCATTATGTTTTTAACGAACAATCCCTCTATTCAGGAAGTCTTGTTTTTCCCACAAATGAAGCCTGAGCGCAACCAAATAAAAGTGGTGCTCAGTGAAGACGAGCAGTCCCTACTGGATACGCTTAAAAATCAAGGTCCTATGGCCCTTTCTGCGCTTAAAGAACTCAGTGGATTGAGCAACAAAAAATGGGATAAATCCATCAAGCAATTGACCAAAAATAAGTTGGCCAAAGTCGAAAAAGATGAACAAGGACTTTGGGTGCTCCCCTCCGACCAGGAATAGGACCCAGATTCTTTTTACATAGGATGGTAAGAAAATATTGTGTAGATTAGCTTTATTAATTGAGTGATTCTATGAAAACCTATTTAAAAGCAATAAGTACAATTTGTCTGTTTTTTGGATTAATGACCCAACCCGTATTTGGTCAAAAACTCCAGCAAGATAATAGTCGCCCCGATGAAGCTGCCAAGATTCAAGTGGATCAAATGTCTCAAACGGTAAATTTAGATGGATCTCAGCAAAGAGCTTTATTTCGTGCTTTAGTTTCCGAATCGACGCGTTCTGGACAGAGCCCGCAAATTCTTTTGGCAAAAGCCGCTAAGGATCAAAATGAAGCATTCCTTCAAACACTCAAGTCAATTTTGACTCCAGATCAATTCCGCAAGTGGAAAAATCCTAATAAGAAATAATTTATTGCGGGAGTTGCAATTCTTGGCCAATTGACAAATCGATTGATTCCAGATTATTGTGTTTTATAATTTGATCTACAGTAAGGCCAAAGCGCTTCGAAAGACTATAAAGCGTATCCCCGGCGACAACCACGTATACCCTATTTTCTGTGTTAATCGCGAGCCTATTTGTTGACTGGCTTGAATTGCCATTTTCTACAGAGCCCGATTGCTGAGTCAAAGCAGTCCCTTCGTCATACTTCCATAAATCAAAGCGCTCAATAAGACTGATGAGTTTATCTGGATATTTTGGATCTGTGGCATAACCTGCCTTTTTTAATCCTCGGGCCCACCCTTGATAATCTGAGATTTTGAGTTTAAATAAATCTGCATAACGCGATCGCTGAGTTAAGAAAAGTGAATGATCTCTATAGGAATATTTAACGTCAGCATACTTGCGAAAACACTCTCCCAGCTCATCATCATCGTGATATACGCGCTCTCCAGTCCAAGTTGTATGACATTTTATTCCAAAATGATTATTTGCCGAAATAGCTAGTGCGCCACTGCCTGAACCACTTTCCAAAATACCTTGAGCCAAGGTAATGCTTGCCGGAATTCGATAGAGATGCATTTCCTCTATGGCAATTGGTGCAAAGGCCTCAACATAACTTCTCATGCGCTGCTCAGCAGTCACAGGAGCTTCGGACTCAGAGTTTGTCGTTTGAGTGCTTTGCTGGGTGGAGGGCTGAATTTGTTCCTTACCCTGAGGAATGGCCCTGTCTCTTGGTAAAATATTTTTTTTTGTTCCACATGAAGAAAGGATCAATAGGCCGGCTAATCCGCATATCCCAATTGATGTTTTAATATTCATAGTATCTCTGTTTTTGACCTTTATTGAATTTTTAACAGTCCCTTATTTGATAGATTGAATCCTTCAACGCCCTGTAATCCGCCAGTATGAATTGCCAAAATTTCTTGAACCTTGATTGAAGGATTTTTCCTTAGAACATCTATTAAACCGAACATCATTTTGCCCGTATAAACTGGATCAAGCGCAA
>CALJFV010000181.1 GCA_938074515.1 uncultured Flavobacteriaceae bacterium | reverse complement strand
TTATAGGTTTCATTGCTGGCTTTGGTGTAAACAATATTCCTTTCATAAAAATAAACCTTGTTTTCACTAAAATTAATTTGCCCCTCTAATTCAGACTTTGTCTCATTTGCACCACCGACGTCCGAAATTGAATACCCTGTGCACTCTGAATTAACACAAGTAAATTCAACAGAATAGGTTAATAAGCCCGAGTCGCCAAAGCTTAATGTGCCTAAATAATCACCCTGAATAGAGACCTGAGCCGTGAATTGATAGGAACAAAAAAGCGCTGTAATAATTAGCGCTTTTCTCATATTTATCTTCAATTGATTTGCCTATTTAGAGGAGTAACAATACTATGAGTAATACGCCAAACCCATACCAACTACTTTTTCGGAATGTCCTATCTGAAGAAAAAATATGCGCGAGTATAACCCCAACTAAACCCAGCAACAATCCCATGGCAAAGCCACCCCAATTAACAGTCGATGCAACTAATGGTATTGGCGCTGAATTTAGAACATCCGCGGAATCTGAAACCATTATTTCAGCAGAGGAGGCCGAAGAGGAATTATAATCTCGCATCACTGGAACTCCGGCGTTAATGTTTAAACACGTCATTCCAAGTATTGTAAAAAGTATAAGTGCTTTAAAGTTCATATACATATGTAATTAAAGGTTAGATGCTACAAGTTAATATTTTTATTCCAAAACAAAACCCTCACCAATGTGAGGGTTTTTTTATGGTTAATATTGAACCGATAAATCTCGAATTTCAATATTAAAAGTTATAGCGAGCGCCTACACCAATTGTGAAGTGCGAGTAAGCGTTATCACTGTCGATATCAAATGACTCTCCATCCACCTCTATAGTGTTATACTTTCCACTTAAGTAATCAAGATTCACAGAAAATTTAAATCCTTGATCAAATCCAAAGACGAATGATTGACCCAGCATCCATCCATTTCCTTTAAGCGTTGAATCAAAATCACCGCCTTCGTAATCCGCTACACCAGCAAGTGAAAAAACATATTGAGGCTTAATATCCCAAGCGATATTGTCCCCAAGAGCCACCGTATACATAGGGCCAGCTCCCAGATAACCCGCGCCAAAGGCTGCAGTGTCCCCTCCGTCATCTTCGAAAGTACTTGCCGCCGCGCCATAAGTAAGTGTTGCACCAATACTTTCAGTAAAACGATATCCAAAGTTTACATTAAAGTCAAAGCCTGTGCCGAGCTCAACCTCATCTGCAAGATCACCACCGGGGAATGATGCCCCCACATTCAGTGCCAAATAGGCTTTAGAATCTTGTGCCATCGCTCCAAAAGAAACTAAGGCAGCCATTAAAAAAATCAGTTTTTTCATTTGTTGTTGTTTTTGGTTAATAATAACGGTAATCATTTTCAGTGAATTACCCAGTTTTCAAATTCCTCTGAACACCAAAAATAAAGATACAGAAATTTAAGGCCTAAAAACTCGTTCTTCATAATTTCAACAAACATACCATCTAAAAGTCACCAGCTACAAGGCTTTTGGCGTGAACAACATTTATTGGACATAAACAAGAAATATTCTTATTGTCTTTTTTTGCCTCGAATTTATAAATTCGAGGACCTACCCCACCGGAATCCTTGACCAAGCGAGACATTCAAACTATCATTGTATATGAATGAGAAAGTCGCAAAACGCATCAAAGAACTTCGCTTAAAAATTGGGCTGTCTCAGGAAGGATTATCACATCTAGCCGAACTAGATCGAAAGTATATTGGCATCATCGAAAAGGGTAATACCAATGTCTCCATTCAAGTTCTGTCACAAATCTGTGAGGCCCTTGATGTTTCCTTATCCGAATTCTTTGAGTCCTTTAATAACTCGTAGTCATATTTTTTTCCAGTTAAGGTGTCAAAAAACTCACCCCCAAACCAAGCAACTGATTCAGGGGTGAGGCATTAACCAAAACAACTAATTAAACAACATATTAAACTTTAAATCATAGCAGCTTATGGGATTAATGGGGTGGTGAGTTTAGCAATAGACGCCTCGATCTCCTTTTGGGTGAGCTCGTGCTTGACAATGTTACCCGCAAAATAATCCTGATAGGCTTTCATGTCAAAATTCCCATGACCGCAAAGGTTAACAAGTATCGTTCGTGACACCCCTTCCTGCTTACACTTTTCGGCCTCCGCAATGGCCGTAGCAATACCGTGCGCGGCTTCAGGCGCTGGAATGATCCCTTCGGCTTGAGCAAATTTAACCCCTGCCGAAAAGACTTCGAGGTTGTCATGGGCCCGCGCTTCGATTAGCTTATCCTTGAGGAGTTGACTCACGATTACCCCTGCCCCGTGATAGCGCAAACCACCTGCGTGGATTGGCGCGGGCACAAAATCATGCCCCAAAGTATACATGGGCAGTAGTGGAGTCATACCGGCTGTATCGCCAAAATCATAACGGAACACCCCGCGGGTCAGTTTTGGACAAGAAGCAGGCTCACTGGCGATACATCTGATGTTACGGCCCTCGTCAAAATTCAGTCGTAAAAACGGAAAGGCCAGCCCAGCAAAATTAGAGCCTCCACCAAAAGGAGCAATCACAATATCCGGCATATCTCCAGCCTTCTCCATCTGCTTGATGGCTTCTTGACCGATGATGGTTTGATGGAGTTTTACATGGTTCAATACACTCCCTAAGGCATATTTAGTATGCTCGTCTTTAGCCGCGACTTCAATTGCCTCGGAAATGGCGATTCCCAAAGAACCTGTAGTATCGGGATACTCGGCTAAAATTTTCTTACCAATCTCAGTAGCCTCAGAAGGCGATGGATGCACTTTGGCCCCCCAAGTATTCATCATGACTTTGCGGTAAGGCTTGTGATCATAGGAAAGACGTACCATATAAACTTCGCATTCGATGCCAAAGTGCTGACATGCAAAGCTCAGAGCACTCCCCCACTGGCCTGCTCCAGTCTCGGTGGTTATTTTTTTGACCCCTTCCATTTTGTTGTAGTAGGCTTGGGGAACTGCAGTATTCGGCTTGTGCGAACCCGTCGGGCTTACCCCTTCGTACTTATAATAAATCTTAGCAGGGGTGTCTAATAATTTCTCCAAATTATAAGCGCGAAACATGGGCGTGGGACGCCAAATACTATAAATATGGCGCACCTCATCGGGGATGGTCACGTATTTATCTGTAGTGACCTCCTGCTTGATGAGCTCCATAGGAAATAAGGGCGCTAGCGCCTCTGGCCCAATCGGCTCCAGAGTTCCTGGATGCAAAGGCGGCAGCGGTTTGTTCGGCATGTCGGCAATGATGTTATACCATTGCTCTGGGATTTCTTTTTCGCTTAGAAGAATTTTTCGTTCCATGATGATTGGATTTTGGGTTTCGATTCAGGTTAAAAAAAAAGCCCGTCGCGAACGACGGGCTTTATATATTGATATAACAAAGGCTAGTTCACGAGACGGACGTTTCGTGGCACCACCAGATGTTATTTAAATATTGTTTTTTCATTGATATAAAAGTAATCGGTGTTTTTTAATTCTCCAAAATTCCGATCAAAAAATATCGAAAACATTTTCAATAGATCAAAATTGACTAGAAAACCATAAAAGACCCCAGACATGAATGAGTGCTACAAATCATCTGTAACGACCTTGTATTGAGGATCTTCCATTACATTGACCTCGATGATCTTCTCTGCATTGTGCAACAACTGACGGCAATCCCCACTGAGATGTTTAAGGTGAACCGTTTTGCCTAGGGCCGCATAACGCTCGGTAAGCGCATTAAGTGCCTCAATAGCAGACATATCCACCACACGACTTTCTTGAAAATCAATCACTACCTCATCTGGGTCATTTTGAAGGTCAAATTTTTCATTAAAGACACTTATCGAACCAAAAAACAACGGCCCGTATATTTCATAGTGCTTAACACCTTTATCATCTATGTGTTTTCGGGCACGTATTCTTTTAGAATTATCCCAAGCGAAAACCAAAGCCGATATAACCACCCCAATGAGCACGGCGATGGCTAAGTTATGAGACAGCACAGTCACCAAAGTCACAAGGACCATCACAAAAATATCAGATTTTGGCATCTTGTTCAGCGCCCTAAAACTGGCCCATTCAAAGGTTCCCACGGCGACCATAATCATCAATCCCGTAAGAGCTGCCATAGGCAGACGTTCAATAATGGGCGCCCCAAACATGACAAAAACCAGGAGCATCACTGCGGCCACAATCCCCGACAAACGGGCTCTAGATCCGGAAGAAATATTGATTAAACTCTGACCGATCATGGCGCAACCGCCCATCCCAAGGAAAAGACCCGAGAGAATATTGGCACTGCCCTGGGCTACAGCCTCCTTATTGCCTCGACCTCTGGTCTGAGTGATTTCATCGACTATATTCAAGGTCAGAAGACTTTCGATGAGCCCCACCCCGGCAACGATTGCTGCACAAGGCAAAATCAACAGAAAGGTGGCTAAATTCAGCGGTACATCTGGAAAAGACGGCATCGGAAATCCTCCTTGGACAGAGGCAATATCCCCCACTGTTGAGGTTGTAATATCAAAAAAGTAAACGATTCCAAAAATGGTTAATATCGCAGCTAAACCTGAAGGGAAGGCTTTGGTCAATTTAGGCAAGCCCCAAACAATTAAAATGGCTAAGACTACTAGAGCTAGAAAACTGTATAAGGCCTCTCCGTGCATCCACGGGGCATTAGGATCCGTGCTGTCTATGGTAAATTGTGGCAATTGAGCCATAAAGATGATCACCGCCAAACCATTAACAAAACCAAAGATTACCGGTTGTGGCACCAGACGGATAAACTTTCCCAAACGTAAAACCCCGAAAATCAATTGAAAAACACCCCCAAGAATGACCGTCAAAAAGACGTACTGGGTGATTTGTTCCAGACCCATTTCCGGATATAACACTCGTAATTGGGCGATAAGCCCTACAAAAACAATAGCCACAGCACCAGTAGCCCCCGAGATCATTCCTGGACGACCCCCAAAAATAGCGGTCACTAGCCCCATCATAAAGGCTGCATAAAGTCCCGTCAGTGGAGACAAGCCGGCTAATAGCGCGAATGCTACGGCTTCAGGAACCAAGGCTAGTGCTACCGTAAGCCCCGACAGAACCTCAATTTTATAATCTACTTTTTGCTTAAAATCAAACAGGTTAAAATATTTCTTCATGAATTGAATTTGAATCAGGCAAAACAAAGTTATGACTGGTCAAAGTCAATTTGCGACAAACCTGAGACCTAAAGGCCTTGATTATAAAAGACTGGTGATCTTACTGCTGTTTGGCTTGGTGATCGAATAAAAGAAGTCCACTAGTCGTCCTTGCTCGTCAACTAAGTACTTTTGGAAATTCCACTTTACGGAAGAATCTTGGGAACCGTTTTTGGCTTTTTGGGTCAACCATTGATAGAGCGGATGCTGTCCTGGGCCTTTGACTTCTATTTTCTCGGTCATAGGAAATTCTACTCCGTAATTTGCGCGACAAAAGCTTTGGATTTCCTGCTCGCTACCCGGCTCTTGGCCCCCAAATTGATTACATGGCAAACCGATGATGACCAGTTTGTTCTTGTAGTTTTCATACAGCTCTTGATGCCCGTCGTATTGACCTGTGAACCCACACTCCGAAGCCACATTGACAAAGAGGATTTTCTTGCCTTTGTATTGAGACAAATCCAATGGTTTACCATCGATGCCTTCTAAAGCAATATCATAAATAGATTCTGTAGGTTCTTGTGCTGAGGTACTTTGGGCACATCCAAAGGCGGAGAAACACAATAGTCCTCCGAATAACATTCGTAGCATAGCTTTTTTTTGGTAAAGATAAAAAAAGGCCCCGGATACTCGGGGCCTTTTGTACAGAAGACGGGACTTGAACCCGTACGGACATTTCTGTCCACTGGATTTTAAGTCCAGCGTGTCTACCAATTCCACCACTTCTGCAGCAGTGATAAAAAAAGCCGAACGCGTTCGGCTTTGTGGAGCGAAAAACGGGATTCGAACCCGCGACCTCCACCTTGGCAAGGTGGCGCTCTACCAACTGAGCTATTTTCGCGTATTACTTGTGAACATTCCTTCCTTTGAAGGCGGGAGCAAATTTAAAATATTTAGGATAAATACAAAGGGAATTTATCGAAAAAATAAAGGCTTCGCTCCTATTTTTTATGCTTCTTGTCTGAGGCCCCTATCAAAAGCTTTTTGATATCATTCAAAGTCATAAGCGCCGCCATGGGGGTCAAATTGTCAATATCCGTATTGAGAATTTTTTGTTTGATATCCTCCAGCAGCGGGTCGTCTAATTGAATAAAGCTAAGCTGCATGGCATCGGCGGCCGAGGTCTGGACCGAGGCCGCGTTATCGGCAGAAGATCTGGAGGATTCGAGTTGTTTTAAGATGGCCTCTGAGCGCTGAATTACCGCAGCAGGCATACCCGCCATTTTGGCCACATGGATCCCAAAGCTGTGCTCTGAGCCTCCAGAGACCAAAGTGCGTAAAAACAAAACCGTATCGTCAAGTTCCTTAATGGATACATTAAAATTCTTAATCCGCTCAAAGGATTTGGTCATTTCATTGAGCTCGTGGTAATGCGTCGCAAAAAGGGTTTTGGCCCTAGTGGGATGTTCGTGCAAGTATTCACTAATGGCCCATGCGATTGAAATTCCGTCGTAGGTACTGGTCCCGCGACCAATCTCATCCAGCAGGATCAAACTGCGCTCTGAAACATTATTTAAAATACTGGCCGTTTCATTCATCTCGACCATAAAGGTAGACTCCCCTTGAGCGATATTGTCACTGGCCCCTACACGGGTAAATATTTTATCGACCACCCCCATATGCACCGCCTTAGCCGGAACAAATGAGCCCATTTGAGCCATAATCACAATAAGCGCGGTCTGGCGCAGCAAGGCACTTTTACCACTCATATTGGGCCCTGTAATCATGATGATTTGCTGGCTTTCTCGATCCAAAAAAACATCGTTGGCGATATAAGGATTATCCTCGGGTAATTGACGTTCAATCACCGGATGACGGCCCTGTTTTATTTCCAAAGTATGGCCCTGATTAAGCTCTGGAGAGACATAATTATTTTTAACCGCCAGCTCTGCAAAGCCCAAAAGGCAGTCCATTTCGGCTAGAGCCGCCGCCGTTTTTTGCACCGCCCCGATATAGGGCATTATTTTTTTGACCAAAGCCACAAAGAGCTCTTGCTCTAGGACCGCAATCCGCTCTTCGGCCCCAAAAATTTTGGCCTCGTATGTTTTGAGTTCTTCGGTGATATAACGCTCAGCATTTACTAGAGTCTGTTTGCGAATCCAGTGCTCTGGGACTTTGTCTTTGTGGGTGTTGCGCACCTCAATGTAATAACCAAAAACGTTATTGGAATCTATTTTAAGAGAAGGAATCCCAGTTTCTTCTTGATGGCGTTGAAGCATTTCCTCTAAATGTGATTTGCCTCCATTAGCGATAGAGCGCAGTTCATCCAGTTCGGCGTTCACCCCTGCGGCCATTACAGAACCTTTACTGAGCAATGCAGGGACTTGCTCTTGAAGCTCCCCATAAATCATGTTAACCAGCTCAGGACATAAATCCATTTTTACCCCCAAGGCATTCAGGGCCTTTTGATCGGCTTCAAGGGCGGCCTTAGCAATAGGCCCCGCCGCGGTCAGCGAGTCCGCCAAATAGCGCACCTCCTTAGGATTAATTTTTCCTGTGGCGGTTTTGGATATTAAACGCTCGAGATCCCCCACGCCTTTTAAAGCCTGACGCAAATCAGCGCGCAGCTCAGAATTTTTCTCCCAATAACCCACCACCTGATGTCGGGCCTGAATCTGTTCCTGGTTTTTCAGGGGCAGGGCTAACCACCTTTTGAGCAGTCGTCCCCCCATGGGCGAAATGGTGTGATCCATCACCCCAAATAAAGTAGCCTGGGCCGAGCCAGATCCCGCAAATAATTCCAAATTGCGCATGGTAAAGTGATCCATCCAGACGTATTGGTCTTGAGCAATCCGCGCAATTGTAGTAATATGACTTAAATCCCGATGCTGGGTGGTGCTGATATAATGCAGTATGGCCCCGGCAGCGATAACCCCTAATTCCAGTTTATCTACGCCAAATCCTTTGAGGCTTTTGGTCTTAAAATGTCCGAGCAACAAATCATCGGCATAGGCCTTTTGAAAGACCCAATCCTCTAAGAAAAAGGCATGCCCCTGAGCAGTGGATTTTTGAACGCTCATGCGTTCTCTCTTGTGCCAAAGCACCTCAGCGGGATTGAACTTTTGCAGTAAGGCCTGAACATAGGCCCGATCGCCTTGAGCCACCAAAAACTCTCCGGTAGAAATGTCCAAAAAAGAGACTCCGCTCAAGTTTTGGTCGCCACTAACAGCCGCTAAAAAGTTATTGCTCTTGCGCTGAAGAATGTCGTCATTAAAAGCTACTCCTGGCGTGACAAGTTCAGTTACCCCGCGCTTGACTATGGTTTTGGTCTGCTTTGGATCCTCCAGCTGATCACAAATAGCCACGCGACAACCCGCCATAACGAGTTTCGGCAAATAGGTGTTCAGCGCATGATGCGGAAAGCCCGCCAGCTCAGTTTGATCCCCCCCATTATTGCGGGCCGTAAGAGTGATGTTTAAAATCTCTGCAGCGCGCACAGCATCCTCGCCGAAGGTCTCGTAAAAATCTCCAACACGAAAAAGCAACAAAGCATCAGGGTACTTGGTTTTGATGCCCTGGTACTGCTGCATTAAAGGGGTGATTTTTTTGGCCATGCTTAGATTTTGCGCTAGACGGGCTAAGGTACTTATTAAATGAAATTTTAGAAAATTCTCCAGTCCAATTCTTTGCGACTCAGGAAAGCCTTATTTTTGCAAGGCATTATGAAACACCGCAAACTCGAAAATAGCGAATTAGATCGTCCTGATTTGGACGCTGTTCAAGCGATGGAGCGCTACCCCATCCACGTGGTACTGGACAATATTCGCAGCCTTAACAATATCGGCTCGGTGTTTCGTACAGCCGACGCCTTTATGGCGGCCCACTTGCACCTTTGTGGCATTACTGCGAAACCACCTCATCGGGATATTCACAAAACTGCCCTTGGCGCTACAGAAAGTGTGCCTTGGACGTATCACCCTGATACTTTTCAGGCCATAAAACAGCTTAAGGATCAGGGGGTCAAAGTTTGGGCCGTAGAGCAAGCTGAAGGGGCGACCCTGCTCCAAAACTGGGATACGGCACCCGACCAGGGAATCGCATTAGTTTTTGGTAATGAAGTCAAAGGAGTGGCTCAAGATATCGTCGATCTCTGCGATGGGGTTTTGGAAATCCCGCAACACGGCATCAAGCATTCGCTGAATATTTCGGTCAGTGCAGGCATGGTGCTTTGGGAAGCTTTTAAGCGGTATGCTTTGTGATTATATCCAGAATCTTGAGATAATCCCCGCGGCGCTTCACAAAATCTAAATCGTCCAAATCAATCCGAATCACTTTACCCTGGTGGGCCTCACTGCTCAAATGAGTTAAATAACCCGAATGTATTTTTTGCAGGTAATCCGCATCGATCGATTGCTCATAAGGGCGGCCGCGCAGTTTTATATTGTCCAAAAGTCGCTCGGCAGACTGCGCCAGGTAAATATAAACCTGGGGCCGGGGCAATTCGCGATGCATCATGTGAAAAAACTTTTGATACAGGTCAAATTCTGCTGCGGTCAAAGTAATCTTGGCAAAAATCAAGGACTTGTAGCGGTCGTAATCCGTAATGATTAAATCGCTAAACAAATCGTATTGGGCACTTTGCTCGGCGAGTTGTTGAAACCGATCCGCCAAAAAAGACATCTCCAACGGGAAAGCATAGCGTTCCGGATCCTGATAAAACTGGGGTAAAAATGGATTATCCGCAAAACGCTCCAAAATCAGCTTGCCTTTAAAATCACGGGCAATCATCTGGACTAATGAGGTTTTTCCAGCACCGATATTGCCCTCTATGGCCACATAACGCAAAGCCGTAAAATCATATTTTGAACTCGGGTTTTTAAGCCATTGGGCAATGGGTTTGGGCGGATTGCTATCTGTACATCGCCCACGCAGTTCATTCAAGCTTAGGCCAAGCACAGGATGCTGCCAATTTGGGGCCAGCTCTAAAAAAGGCTGCAGCACAAACAAGCGATGCTGAATACGCGGATGAGGCAAAGTCAGATCAGGGCCTGCGAGTATCAAATCCCCGTAGGCCAAAAGATCCAGGTCAATGGTGCGGCTGCTGAACTGGTGTTCCGTGCTTTGCGCATTTTCGGGTTCTGTGCCTTTAGTTTGACTCCCGCTAATGCCACGTCTGCGTCCCAAATCACGTTCGATGGATAGTAATTCTTGCATTACCAACTCAGGGGCCATATCGGTTTGCAAATGAGCCACAGCGTTCAGAAAATCTTCCCCCTCAAACCCCATAGCCGGACTCTGATAGACCCGAGAGATTTGATGCACCTGTCCTACGCGCTCAAACAGCTGGTCGAGCGCTTTTTGGAGGTGTCCCATGCGATCTCCTAGGTTACTGCCTAGACCGATATAAATATTTTGAAGTGGCTCGATAATCGTTTACTTTTACCTTAAGCGAAAATAATCAACTGGCAGGGAATCCCTGCGGGTTTAATCAAAAAAACACCATGACAGCAAAAGACAAAACCCTGGCACTGCATATTTATATCATCCTTGGGGCCTTATTTATTTGCTCACTAGTGGTGTCTAATCTGATTTTTCAAAAGTTCTTTTACTGGGACTTTTTCGGCCTCTACACTTTTGAGATTTCTGTAGGGATTTTGCCTTATCCCATCACCTTTTTAATCACGGATCTGATCAGTGAGATTTATGGCAAAAAATTGGCCAATCGCGTAGTAACAGCTGGCATCTTTGCCTCGATTTTTTCATTGCTTATTATCAATACCGGGCAAGCGGTGCCCGCCACAGACTGGAGCCCGATTGACAACGCCTTATTTGATAAGGTATTCGGCGCCACGGTTTTGGCGGTGCTGGCCTCCATGATTGCTTACCTTTTGGCCCAATACATCGACATTCACCTCTACCACTTTTGGAAAAACCTCACCAAAGGCAAACATCTTTGGCTGCGCAATAATTTTTCGACCTTTTTGTCCCAGTTTGTGGATACCGCATCGGTTTTGTTTTTGCTCTGTGTATTTGGTAAAATAGATTGGGCGCTTTTTGGCGGGCTATTGCTCAGCGGCTATTTATTTAAAGTCTTGGTTGCGGCCTGCGATACGCCATTTATGTATCTCGGGGTAGCCTTATTCCGCAAGCGTTTTAAAATGGAAAAGCACCAAGAGATTGATTTAAATTTTTCCTCAAACGACTAAGCCAAAGACAGCGCTACCACCAAACCTTCATTACTGCGCACATTAAACACGGTTTGGTCTTCAAAAATCAAATACTGACCCTTGATGCCTTTGAGGACTCCCTGATAATAAGGAGTTTTACCGAGATTGAGAGACTTTGGCTTTTCGGGATAGGCCAAGACCGGAAATTCCAGATGGGTTTCTTGTCCAGCGTATAAGTAAGGCTTTACTTCATCGGGCAGATAGGGCGCGAGTTTGTCTTGCCATACTTTGAGATCCACATCCATTACCTCGTTTTTGAGCATGGTCCGCCAGTTTGTTTTATCCGAAACGTGATCTTTTAGGGCCACCTCTGCAATCCCCGCTAAATAACGATTAGGCACCTCGACGATGGGAAGGGCTTCATGGGCGCCTTGATCAATCCAGCGCGTGGGAATTTGGCTTTTTCGGGTCACCCCGACTTTGACATCACTGCTGTTAGCCAGGTAAACCACATGGGGTTGGAGTTGCATTTTTTGTTCATAGGCCAGATCGCGGTCCTCAATGCCGAGATGCGCTTGACTGAGTTCTGGTCGAATGATCCAATCTGCGGCTTGTGGCGCCTCAAAAAAACAAGACTTACAAAAGCCCTGTCTAAAGATCGGAGCGTTGCTGCCGCAATTCAAACACTCATAACCCACAAAACTCAATTTTAGGTTTTGATCCAAAAGTTGATTCATATGTATCGGGTGATCGCCCAGCACTAAATAGTAATCGATTGGTGTGGCCATTTGGGTGGCCATTTTTCTCAAAACCCCTTGAAATTCCATGTAAAAAAGTAGTAATTTTAGCACTTAAAGATAGGGTAAATATGCCAATTCCGATCGTCAATTCCATCGCTTCGTGGTTTCTTAAAAAAAGGATTCATCAGATGGAATTATTTTTCAAATACCCTCATGAGGTTCAAGATGAACTCCTAATGTACCTCATCCAAAAAGGCAAAAGCACAGAATATGGTAAGTCATATAGTTTCGACGCCATTAAGAACTATGACGATTTTGCCCGCAACGTGCCCGTGGGCAATTATACCACTAAGGCAGAGCTTATCGAGCGCACGCGCTCAGGAGAGACTAATGTCATTTGGCCCACTCCGATCAAGTGGTTCGCCAAATCTAGCGGCACCTCAAATTCAAAGAGTAAATTCATACCGGTGAGCCCAGAGGCTTTGGAAGATTGTCATTATGCCGCCAGCAAGGATTTGCTCTGTGTCTATCTGCACAATCATCCCGATTCTCAACTTTTTGTCGGTAAAAATTTGCGCCTCGGGGGCAGCAAAAAACTCTACGAAGATAAGGGCACTGTCTACGGGGATCTCTCGGCTATTTTGATCGATAATATGCCTTTTTGGGCCGAATTCAGCAGCACCCCGAGTAATGAGGTAAGTTTGCTCTCGGACTGGGAAGTGAAGCTTCAAGCCATCGTTCAAGAGACCATAAAGGAGCGGGTCTCAAGTCTAGCGGGGGTGCCTTCTTGGATGCTGGTTTTACTCAACGAAGTCTTACAAACCACGGGGGCAGCCCATTTACACGAGATTTGGCCCCAACTCGAGGTCTATTTCCACGGAGGCGTAAACTTTGACCCCTATAAGGATCAATATAAAAACCTATTGCCCAAATCCGATTTTAGGTATTACGAAATTTATAATGCCTCAGAAGGCTTTTTTGCACTGCAGGACCAAAGCAATTCAGACGAGCTTTTGCTCATGCTGGACTACGGAATTTTTTATGAATTCATCCCTATGGATACCTACGATACGGACTACCAAAAAGTTATTCCACTGAGTCAGGTTGAAATCGGAAAAAATTATGCTGTGGTGATCACCACCAATGCGGGGCTGTGGCGATACATCATCGGGGACACGGTTCGTTTTACAAATTTATCGCCCTACCGCATTAAAATCACTGGGCGTACCAAACACCACATCAACGTCTTTGGGGAGGAGCTCATCATCGAAAACGCTG
>CALJFV010000180.1 GCA_938074515.1 uncultured Flavobacteriaceae bacterium | reverse complement strand
GATTAATTCGGCGTTGCCAGAAATACACATTAAAACCATGAAGGATTCTTTGGGATTTGTGCTCAAGGAAACTGTCTGGGTCAAATGCCAAAGCGAAGTTTGAAAATATTCACAGGCGTAAACCAGGTTCGCACTATTTTCTGAAATCTCCTTTGGACGACAAAACACTCGATCTAGATCGTGAAACACTAAGGCCCGCTCGGCCTCCTCGAGATGCAATTCTCTGAAGGCTCCATTGACATCAGGACGGTCCCAATCATAAATTCTATAAGTCACATCTGAAGTCTGCTGAATTTCGGCTAAAACAACCCCGCCGCCGATGGCATGGACCAAACCAGGCGCTATAAAAAATGCATCGCCTGGCTGAACAGGCACTTCATTTAAAAGAGAGGTTATTGTTCCCTGTGCGACAGCTCGTTTATAGTCTGAAAGCGTGACTTCTGGTTTAAATCCAATAACTAATCTTGCTCCGGGATCAGCTTGAAGGACATACCACATCTCTGTTTTACCAAAACTATTATGATACTGCTTGGCAATTTTGTCATCGGGATGAAGTTGCACCGACAAGTCTTCTTTGGCGTCAATAAACTTGAACAATAAAGGAAACTCCCCTTTGTAGGCCTTAAATACACGCTGCCCCAATAATTGAGACCCAAATTTCGCAATGAGCTGATTTAAATCCTGCTCTTGAACATCTTGCTGATCAAGTCCTGATACTTTGCCCGAAACACCAGAAATTTCCCAGCTCTCCCCAATTCGTTCTCCAGCAGGCTTGGCATAATATTTATGGAGTTTATCCCCGCCCCAAACCTTAGAAAATTGCTGTGCCTTGAATTTTAAAAAGCTTAGTTCCATCTCGTCCGTACTATGATTTTTTCCTCAACACTATTCAGGTCCAGTATAAACCACAAAATTGCGCGGAGTTTCAAATAATTTAATGGTTATGCCATATTGCGGAGCAATTCGTCCGCGAAGTTTGACCCAAATGACCTTGGCAATATTTTCTACAGTGGGTATTAAATCAGCAAATTCAGGGACTTCCAAATTTAAATTCTTATGATCAAAGGGATCCTCCACTTCAGTTTTAATGATTTCTTTGAGTTCAGCAACATCCATCACAAATCCGGTGAGGGAGTCTATAGGACCCGTAACCCCTACCTCGAGATCATAATTATGTCCATGATAATTTGGGTTACTGCACTTACCAAAGACCGCAGCATTTTTTTCATCACTCCACTGGGGCAAAAACAATCGATGTGCGGCATTAAAATGTGCCTTTCTATATAAAGTCGTACTCATTAGGAGATCAGTTCACAGTATTTTTCAAAAATAATTTTAAACCAAACCGTATAACGATCAGGATTTTGATGGATATCTTTTTTAAGATCACTCATTGAGATCCATCGCCAACTTGCCACTTCATCAGGGTTAATTTGTGGGACGCCTTGGTAAAATCCAACTAAAACATGATCTAACTCGTGCTCAGTAAGTCCATTGTCAAACGGGGCCTTATAGATAAACGACCCTTTAAAAGTCAAATCTGTCTCGAATCCCATTTCCTCTTGTAACCTGCGTCTACCAGCATCTACAGAATCTTCACCAATGCGCTGATGACTGCAACAGGTATTGGTCCAAAGACCCGGCGAATGATATTTATGCATAGCCCTTTGCTGAAGCATCAGTTCGTTGTTCTCATTAAAGATAAATACAGAGAACGCACGATGAAGGACTGCCTTTTGGTGTGCCTCCATTTTCTCCATGGCGCCTAAGGGCTCGTCCCGCTCATTGACCAGTATAACGTATTCTTGGGTCATTGCAATTTTTAGCAAAGGTACAAAATGAACTCAGAAGTTCTTATACCTTTGAAACAGTACAAAAGAGGCCTACTTGATTATTCCTGTGCCAAAAAGACTGAACGACGATTCAGCTGATGCTCCTCATCACTACAATCGTTTTCATTGCAATCAATTAGTGGTTGAGCTTCACCAAAGCCTTTGGCGGTTAAACGCTCAGCAGCAATGCCTTTCTCGATAAGCCAACTCCGTGTTGCCGCAGCTCTTTTTGAAGAAAGTATCTCGTTATATTCATTACTTCCACGTTGGTCTGTATGAGACTCAATATTAATTATAATCTTAGGGTGTTCCTCCATGGCTACTAAAATTTTGGCGAGCTCTACTTCGGCATCTGTACGAATATTGTATCGATCAAAATCAAAATATATTGGCTGAAGATTCAACTTACATCCCAGGTCATTCGGTCTACAAAGATCCTTATAAATAAGTGGAACGGGCACCGTCATTTCTGAAGTCACCGCCGGTGTGTGTAGAATTACTTCGTTGGGCTCATATCCCGGTGCAGTAGCTACTATTCTCAAGTCCTGGTCACATTTGTACTCAAAGGAGAAACGCGCCTCTTGTCCCATCACAAACTCTTCAACCTGAACATTTTCACCATCAAAAACCTGTACATAAGCTCCTGGTATTTCTTCCCCTGTTTCTTGATCATAGACATTTCCTGTAAGAGCGATTTTACAAACCGCCTTGAAGCTATAGATCTGATCTCCTTGACTGTCTGCTCCACCTCTATTTGAAGCGAAATAACCCTCCGCGCGTTCGACATTGTAAATCAAACCAAAATCATCCATAGGACTATTCACCGGCTCCAAGAGATGAGCAATAGATGCCCCTTCGTCGCTTAAGTCGAGACTGTAGATGTCTAACCCTCCCATACCAGCATAACTGTCCGAGGCAAAATACAAGACATTTTGTGCATCAACAAAGGGAAAGGTTTCACGGCCCGCGGTGTTAATATTTGCACCCAGATTAACAGGCTGGGCGGATATGCTGTCTCCCAAAATGACGGCATACCACAGGTCTGTTCCTCCAAGGCCTCCTGGACGATCCGAGGCAAAATATAGTTTTGACTCATCTGCGCTCAATGTCGGGTGCGCCGAAGAAAAGGACACATCATTCAGCGGTAAATCTTTAAAATTACCCCACTCCCCATTTTCCATAAGTTCAGCCCTAACCAGTTTTAAACGCATGGTAGGGTCAGATTTTTCTTGATCTTTGGTCAAAGACTGGCTCTGAGTAAAATACATCACCTTACCAT
>CALJFV010000179.1 GCA_938074515.1 uncultured Flavobacteriaceae bacterium | reverse complement strand
TCTTGGGTTTGTTGAAAAAATCACTTTGGAAGTTTTGATTTTTATCTCCCGTGTAGTATGTGGCTGAAAAACCTTCGTGAATACTGTAATAACCGATTTCCCCCTTTTTATTAACTGCGATATAACCCACTTGAAAGTCCTTGTAGTTTTTGTTCTTAGAAACAATTCGTTGGATTGCTTCTTCGCAAGCTTCTTGTGGGCTGTGCCCTTGACGCATAAGCTCCACGATTAAAAAACTCCCCACCGTTTTTAGGACTTCTTCACCCAGACCTGTCGCGGTAGCCCCACCAATTTCATTATCGATAAACAATCCAGACCCAATAATTGGAGAATCCCCGACGCGTCCCGCCATTTTATAGGCAAGCCCACTAGTGGTGCAGCCTCCAGCGATATCCCCATTCTTGTCAATGGTTAGCATCCCTATGGTGTCGTGATTTTCAATATTGATTATGGGTTTATACTTAGCTTCGATCAGCCATTGCTTCCAGGCCTTTTCTGAGGCTTCAGTGAGTAAATTTTCACGAGGGAATCCTTTGCTTACAGCAAATTTTTCGGCCCCACTACCCGCCATGATGACGTGTGGGGTTTCTTCCATAACTTTTCGAGCCACAGAAATAGGATGTTTGATGTTTTGGAGATAAACCACGGCTCCGTAGTCTCCTTGAGGATTCATGATACAGGCATCTAAAGTAACATTCCCATCACGATCCGGAAGACCGCCGATGCCAACACTTTGTCCCTCGGCGTTGGCCTCTTCTACCCGACAACCTTGTTCCACAGCATCGAGTGCGGAACCACCATTTCTGAGCACCTCGTAGGCGGCATCTGTGGCATTGGGTACATTCCAAGTCGCTATAACAAGAGGAAGTTGATTTTGCTGAATTGAATCTTGTTTTTGATTGCTAGATTCAGTTGTGCTCAATGAATTGGCCATCGCCTTGGTCCCGGCGACAACTCCGAGCCCCCCAAGGGCCGTATTTTGAATAAAATTTCTGCGTTTCATAAGTTATTTTATGGTTATTTCATCGGCAAAGAGCCAAGCCTCACCACCATATCCTAAATGCCAGGGTGGGAGTGCTCCAAAATTTTTAGCAGTAATGTGGATATAGCGTTGTAGACTTCCGTCTAAAGAAAAAGTGATGGTTTTTTTCATAGGCCCCTGTCTCGGACTTATTTCTGGGAGCGCGACCTGGTCAATGATTCTAGTTTTTTCATCGAGTCCTACGCCAAGTGCTACCTCGGTGGGTAAGAATATCCAACTGCGCTGATCTTCCAAGAAGTTTATAGACACTTCATTTACTGTCTGCACGCGACCCAGATCAATCAGTACATCAATATCCACACCCTCATATCCTTGCCAGGTCCCTGTTCTAAAATCATTTGATCCAAAGTAACCGTCAATTAATGCATTAGGCCCTCCGGCACTGTATTGGTTAGCAAAAGCCGTCCGCGGGATTAGAGTTCGCAATGGGTCAATTTTCTGAAACTTTGTGATGACTTCCGAACTTCTTTTGCCGGATTTATTTTCAGCATAGATTCTCAATTCGGTGTCATCTGTCAAGGTTATGGGCGTTTTATATAGTTCCACAGGCGCTTTATTCAAACGATAATAGATTTGAGCAGAATCTTCAATATGACCAAGGACTACAGCGGTACTTCCCTTAATGGCTATGTTTCCCGATTGAATAAATGGCGGGACCACCAAAACTTCTTCAGGCGAAACCTCAAGTCGTGAATACGGGCTGTTCTCTGGCGAGGTTCCCCAATCACTTGGCTCTGACCCCATATAGAATTCGAGAATTCCCCCCTCAGTGAGCGCACTATGGGGGATATAGCTCTTATCCCAGTTTTCACCATTGAGTTTCACGGACTGAACATAGGGATGATCTATATCATTGTCATAAGCCACAATGTGGAATATTTGGTCACCGACTTTAATTTCAGCCCGATCCATCAGAGGGCTGCCTAATAAATATTCCGGATTTCCCGGAGCCATGGGGTAGAGCCCAAGACTGCTTAGAATATACCAAGCACTCATTTGGCCACAGTCTTCATTGCCCGAAATACCGTCCGGAGTGGGCTGGTAAAGTTGGGTGAGGATCTGGCGAATACGCTCTTGACTTTTATAAGGCTTCTGGACGTAATGATACAAATAAGCCATATGATGACTTGGTTCATTACCATGGGCGTACTGGCCGATTAATCCTGTGATATCCACTTGTTCACGACCTGTAGTGGCTGAGCCTGTGTTAAAAAGTTTGTCGAGCTCGCGTTCAAAAATCAAGGGACCGCCCATAAGCTCAATGAGGCCCTCAACATCGTGGGGCACAAAAAATCGATACTGCCAAGCATTGGCTTCGGTGTAATTAAAATTCACCTCATAGGGGTCAAAGGGGCTAAACCAACTGTTATAGTTTCTAGCGCGCATAAATCCTGTCTGCGGATCAAAGACACTTTTATAATTTTGGGCTCGCTCCATAAAATAGGCATAGTCCTTATCTTGCCCCAGTGCTTTGGCCATTTGCGCAATCGTC
>CALJFV010000178.1 GCA_938074515.1 uncultured Flavobacteriaceae bacterium | reverse complement strand
TATTGTTTGAACTGTCACTGACCGTGTAGGTTAAAGTGTAGGATCCTACAACTCCTGTATTCACCGAACCTGTAACCACAACAGCTCCCGTCAAATCTCCATCTACGTTATCTGTGGCTGTATACCCAGGTTCCGCATAAGTATCCCCTTGAGTCAGCTCCATAGGATTCGCTCCTAGTAAAGTAATCACCGGAGCCGTGGTGTCGGCAATAACATTAACTCGGCGATCCACTGAAGCTGTGTTTCCAGAGGAATCCGTCACCGAATAATTCACAGTATAGAGGCCAGCAACAGCGGTATTTACCGCTCCTGTGATTTGTATTTGAGCAGTTAAGTCGCCATCCAAATTATCGACGGCAGTCGCGCCGGGCTCGCTATAAGTGCCTCCTAAATTAATATTCATCGGATTATCCCCATTTAGGGTAATAACCGGCGGCACTGTATCTGTCACTACATTCACTGTGCGGATGGCCGAAGCTGAATTACCCGCATTATCACTAACACTATAAGTCACAGTGTAAGTCCCCACAACCGAGGTATTCACCGCCCCTGTGATAACGATTTGACTGGTCAAATCTCCATCTACATTGTCGAAAGCTGTAGCATTAGGCTCAGAATAACTTTGGCCGAGATAAACCGTCATCGGATTCGCTCCATTCAAAGTGATCACCGGTGGGGTTGTATCTGGATTAACCACAACTATGCGATCTACACTGGCGGTATTTCCCGCAGAGTCAGACACAGAGTAATTAACAGTGTAAGTACCGGCAACAGAAGTATCTACAGATCCGGTAACTGCTACACTAGCCGTTAAGTCCCCGTCAATGTTATCGCTCGCCGAATAACCAGGCTCATTATAAGTATCCCCGACAGTCAAAGTCATTGGGTTAGCCCCATTTAAGCTAATTACTGGTGGTACTGTATCTGGCCCTCCAATATCCCCGACAATAACTACCGCATCGATATAAATATCATCACCATTTCCCGAAGCATCACAGTAGAATCGGAATCCTGAGTTGCTCGAGAAACCTTGGAAGTCAGAGGCATTAAGAGTGATTTGATCACTGTAAAATCCATCTCCAGGGAATTCGAATCCTTCTCGCCATTGGCCGATGGTGGTGTAAGCTGAGCCGTTGTAATACTGCAAGAAGAAATCTTCACCAAACTCCATACTGCGCACATAATAATGGAAAGAAATCACCACACTTTCATATGGGGTAAAGTCCAAACCAGTTAGTGTCATGGAAGAAGCCGTTCCGGAGTTGTCCTGAATGTTGATAGCAGAAATCCCCTCAAAAGCATAAACACCTCCTGTATAACGACTACAATCGCCACCACCATCGATCCAGCCATCCCAGCCAGACTCAAAATAACCCTCATGTAGGGTTACCGTAGTAGCACATGGGACACAATCTGGTCCACCACAATCGACTCCGGTCTCATTGCCGTTTTGAATGCCATCATCGCAAGTTGGAAGAGGCTCTAGCGTTCTGGCTGAGGCCTCAGCACTCCAAGCAGAGAAATTTCCAGCAGCATCATATGCGCGCACTTGATAAGTATATAAAGTGGCTGAATTCAGACCAGTCCTGACGGTAGAATTAGTGGTAAAATTGCCTTGAGATTGTCCATTTTCGCGCAATTCATAGCCCACGACTCCCACATTATCATTCGATGGGTTCCAACTCACATCGAGTGTCGATTCGGTCGCTCCACCCACGATTAATTCTGTCGGTACAGAAGGGGCCTCGGTATCGGGCGGATCTTGAGTGGTGATACTCAAACTATTGCTCAGCCCGGAAGTATTGCCTGCGGCATCAAAAGCGGCAACCTGAACGCTATAAGTCGTGCTGGAGGCCATATTTTCAAAGAGATAATTCGTACTGGCTGTAGTCCCTAAGAATTGCCCATCCAGTACAACATTATATCCTGCTACCCCAACATTATCTCCAGAGGCATTCCAATTCACCTGAAAAGAAACATGGGTCACATTAGAGGCCGTGAGGTTCGTTGGCACTGTTGGGACCTCTGTATCCGGTGGAGGGGCCAAAGTAGTCACACTAAGCGATACACTTTGGGCACTATAATTACCGGCTGCGTCATAAGCACGAACGGTATAACTGTAAGACGTATCTGGGGTTAATCCCGAGATACTTTGAGCAGTGGTGCTTACATTACCAATAGAGTTTCCGTCTTGAAAAATCTCATATCCACTCACACCCACATTATCTGTTGATGCGTTCCAAGACAAATCAAATGAAGTTTCACCGATATTACTGGCGGTCAGTCCATTAGGAACCGTAGGGGCTATGGTATCTGGTGGTGTGGCTGTGGTAACGGTCAAAGCATTGGAAATCCCTGAGGCATTACCCGCAGCATCCAAAGCGCGAACACTCGCCGAGTAAGCAGTCGATGGATTAAGTCCGCCGATAAAGGCGCTGGTGCCAGGCTGAGTTCCTTGACTGACGCCATCAATAAAGACTTCATAGTCAGTCACCCCAACGTTGTCTGTTGACGAATCCCAACTCAAAGTAAAACTAGTGGTGGTAACCCCTGAAGCCGAAAGATTCAAAGGCACTGATGGAGCAGTGGTGTCTTCTAAAACATTGACCGTACGTGATTGGGTTTCTGCTTGGTTGCCCGCCGCATCGGCCACATCGTAAAGTAGGGTATATGTCCCGGCCACTGAGGTGTTGACCGAGCCCGTCACATTAATATCACCGCTGATATCGCCATCGACATTATCTACGGCTGTAGCACCTGGATCATTAAATGTCTGTCCGACAAATAAGTCATAAGGGTTGTCGCCTAGAAGGGTGATTACTGGAGGGGTCTCATCAACACCCAAGGTAATGCACATTTCTGTGGTTTCCGAACTACCAAAGGAACCGCCAGTTTTAAAAACACCATTTGGGCTGGAGAGGCTGTAAGACCCACTACCATAGGCACAACATATTCCGTCACCATAACTGTCCGAAATAGTGAAGAAATAAGTCCCTTCACTCAAGGTTGGAAAAGTAACATTTACTGTGGATCCGTCCGGGTTGGCGGTTGAATAGGAAGCGCTGGAAATTGTGCTGCCATTAGCATCCGTAAGTCGCCAAGAGGTTTCTTCTGGATAATTGTCAAAAGTAATGCTGAGCTCTATTGAGTTAGGTTGACACACCGGTGGTGCAGGAAGTGGCAAACCAACGGCTGCCCAAGCAGCGATAACCGATTCCACCTCAGCGCTGTTTTGACCATAAAGATCAATAGCCGACTGAATGGCGCCATCGCGCGCATCTCGGTACTGAGAATTCACCCCAAGATAAACCGTAAGATTGCGATAGGCAATAGCGGCAGCGGCCTCCATCCCTATGCCGGAGACGTTAAATGGATCCCCAAAATCATTGGTTCCAGCACCCCCGACTGTGAGCAGATAAAACCAGTAGTTTTGAACCCCTGAGTTATAATGCACTCCACCATTATCGCCAGAGCCTGTCCACCAATTGGTTCCTAAATAAGTGTCTGGATCCCCAAATTGATTGGGATTGCTCATAGAGCGCAATGCGCCTCCGCTTCCGCCAGCACCGATTTGATCGCCCATAAGCCAATCATTGGTTCCAGCGCCAAAGTTTTCAATGGATTCCCCAAAAATATCTGAAAAAGACTCGTTCAGTGCTCCTGATTCGTAGCTATAAACCAAGTTGGCGGCGTATTCGGTAACCCCGTGGGTAATTTCATGACCCACGATATCCAAAGAAACCAATGGCCCGTAATTATTACCATCCCCGTCTCCATAGGTCATAACAGAACCATTCCAAAAGGCATTGACATAATTGCTGCCATAGCTCACATAGGACTGGATTATTGTCCCATTACCAGTGTAAGAGTTTCGGTTGTGCTTTTGCATGAAGTACTTATGGGTTCGTTCAGCGCCCCAATGAGCCTGAACCCCGATATCAGTGCTTCCACCAAAGGAGGTGGTGCTGCTCACAACATCTGTAGCATTACGGTAATTGGTGCCACTATTCATGTCATAAGTCTCAATCCCGTTCCCATCAGTGGTTTGTCGCAAGCGATAGCCAGAGGTGAAACTGTCTGCTGTAAAAGATACGGTCCCGTTGTAAAGACTAGTCCCGGTGGCAGGGGTGTCGGCATGATGAATGCGCTTATTTTCAAAAAGGATTTGACCGTTTTGTGCGTCGACATAAACATCGGCGCGATACAAAGGCTCAGTGGCATAGATGTCAAATTTATAAGCTAGACGCGGGGCGTTTAACACATCTTTAATTGGTGCCATAACCACGAGTTCCCCTTGAGGACGCTCGTAACCCATAAGCGCACTACTCGCCTGATCGTCCCAAAGATAATTCTGAGCGTTAACATGAGCTTTAGCGGTATTAAATGCCGTACTGGCTGATAAGGTTGGTCGTACTTCTAAATTCTCAATCGGTACTGTAGTATTGGTCAAAGACTTGACTTGTCCTTGCAGAGCGTGCACTTTTAATTCTGAAAAGGCTACTGGTAAACCGCGGTATAATTGAGTGAAAATATCATGCGTAAACCCTAATTCATCGGTATCTTGTTTGATCAATTCCAAGCTCGAATCAGCATCTAGCCCTAACACTTCCTGTCCAATTGCATTGATGTTTGTACGGCCATAACTTTGAGCCTCAGTTAAAACAACGAGAGTGGGTTGCGCCTGATAAGTTTTGCTTTTGGGCGGTTTTTGACCCAAAATTGGCCCAGATAAGAGCATTAAAACCACTGAAATGACAGAACGATTAAAGTAAATTTTCATGTATTCTTCGTGTATTAGTTGTATATTATACTCAAATTAAGAACCCTAATTCCAATCATTAATTCAAAATGAATTTTTTTGATAAAATATAGCTTTTAAAGTGCAATAATACTACTTTTTCTTAATGTAGGACGCCCTATTAGCCCGTGTGACAACAGATTTAACACCCTTATTATCAGTTTTTAGACTAAGTGTTGGCTTTACTCGACCAACACCGCAGTTGGCATTGTCAGAAATCGAATTTTCTGTGCCAAAAAATAGTATTATCGGCATCGTTGGAGAATCTGGTAGCGGCAAATCCCTCACTGCAATGTCCATTATGGGATTACTCGACCAGAAGCATACCCAGATCGAAGGTCAGATTCAGTATTGCGGTCAAACGATTTTCCCAGGAGCATCAAAACACGTTAGAGGCCTCAGAGGTAAAGACATCGCCATGATCTTTCAAGATCCTATGACCGCCCTGAACCCAGCCAAGCGCTGCGGCCCTCAGGTCGATGAAATGCTGGTGCTTCAAGGCGGACTTAATCGGGAACAGGCTAAAAAACGAACTTTAGAATTATTTGAGCAGGTCAAACTCCCCGACCCAAAGTCAATTTATAGCCGCTATCCACACCAACTGAGTGGGGGCCAAATGCAGCGGGTTATGATTGCCATGGCGATTAGTTGTGAGCCCAAATTACTCATCGCCGACGAACCTACAACAGCACTCGATGTTACGGTGCAAAAAGACATTATTGACCTGCTGAAAGAAATCCAGGCCAAGACCAAGATGTCCCTAATTTTCATCTCTCATGATTTGGCTCTGGTCTCTGAAATTGCCCACGAAATACTGGTCATGTATCGAGGAAAGATTGTCGAAAAGGGAAGTCCTGAAGCCATTTTTCTTAAGCCTCAAAACCAGTACACCAAAGCCCTAATTGCCGCGCGCCCCCAAGGACATGTTCGACTCAAGTCTTTGGCTACGGTTGCCTCTATAAAAGATAAGAGCTTTAAACCTCAAATATATAGTGCTGAGCAGCGCGGGGCAAAACATCAACAGATCTATCTAAAAGAACCCATACTTCAAGTGCATAACCTGAGTAAAGTCTTCTATCAAAAACCTTTTCTTTTTGGTAAAAAACAATTGACTAAAGCGGTTGACGAGGCATCCTTTTCCGTGTACGAAGGAGAAACTGTAGGGCTGGTTGGTGAGTCGGGCTGTGGCAAAACCACTTTGGTGAAAACCCTTCTAAATCTAGAAAAAGCAAGCAGCGGTTCGGTATTTTATAAAGGCCAAGACATAAGTCAATTCTCGAATGCCCAATGGCGACATCTGAGGAAAGACATTCAAATTATTTTTCAAGACCCTTTCTCCTCGTTAAATCCCAAAATGACTGTCGGGGACAGTATTTTAGAGCCTATGGAGGTTCACGGAGTGGGTGCTTCCCGTCAAAACAGAAAACAAAGGCTGAATAATCTGCTCAATGAAGTTGGGCTCGATGAATCCTATGCTTCTCGGTATCCTCACCAACTCTCTGGAGGTCAAAGACAACGCGTAGGCATCGCCCGAGCCATTGCCCTTGAGCCAAAAATTATTATATGCGACGAATCGGTGAGTGCCTTGGATATTTCCGTGCAAGCGCAGGTCCTAAACTTACTCAACACGCTCAAAGAAAATTTTGGGTTTACCTATATCTTTATTTCTCATGATCTATCCGTTGTTCAATACATGTCTGACCAACTTTTAGTCATGCAAAAAGGCCGATTGGTTGAAATTGGGGATGCCGATGAAATCTATGCAATGCCAAAATCACCCTACACTAAAAGCCTTATTGAGTCTATTCCCAAGGGCATTTTGTAAGCTCAATAATCTTTATGTCCCCCTGATATAAAATCAGTCTTTGACCATAGGCCTACACCTCAATTTTTCAAGAGTACTGTATGTATTTACCCGGAGAACACCCGCGGTTAAAGGACAAAAATCTAATTTCAACATAAGCACAAAAAAACCCGTTCTAACCTCACAAAGAACGGGTTTAATGCTAAATCTACATGGTGCAGATTTGGGGCTTGATAACAACAAGTTGATGAAGTAGGTTCATCAATATTAACTGGGACTAAAGTAAAAATATTTGATTATAAAATAGATGAAATACCCAATAAATCGATAAAAAGCATGTTATTTTAACATTTCAGGCACTTCGGACGGAACAACAAGTACTCCCTGTGTGGCTTGTTGTATTTCTTTAATGGTGACGCCAGGCGCACGCTCAACTAAATGAAAGGCATTATCGCGAACTTCTAGTACCGCTAGATCGGTTACGATTTTTTTGACACAGCCCACCCCTGTTAGCGGCAAGGTACAAGAGGACAATAATTTTGAATCCCCTGCTTTATTGGTATGGGTCATCGCCACAATTATTCTGTCGGCAGAAGCGACTAAATCCATGGCGCCACCCATTCCTTTCACCATTTTTCCGGGTATCTTCCAGTTAGCAATATCTCCATTTTGCGCGACTTCCATGGCCCCTAAAATCGTTAAATCTACATGTCGGCCGCGAATCATCGAAAAACTCATCGCACTATCAAAATAGGCCGCACCGGGCAGTGCTGTAATGGTCTGTTTTCCAGCGTTAATAAGATCCGCGTCCTCTTCTCCTTCCCAAGGAAAAGGTCCCATTCCTAGAATTCCATTTTCACTTTGGAACTCTACGCTAATGTCTTCGCGTACAAAATTGGCCACTAATGTGGGAATACCAATACCGAGGTTCACATAATAACCATCCTTAACTTCTTGCGCAATGCGCTCCGCAATTTGAAATTTATCAAGCGCCATGTTGTTTAGATCTTACAGTTCGTTGTTCAATTCTTTTTTGATAATCCGTACCTTGGAAAATACGCTGAACAAAAATTCCTGGGATATGAATTTGATTGGGGTCTAAGGTTCCTACAGGGACAAGTTCTTCAACCTCAGCAACTGTAATTTTGGCTGCGCCACACATATTCGGATTAAAGTTTCGGGCAGTCCCTTTAAAAATTAAATTCCCTGCAGAATCCCCCTTCCAAGCTTTAACAAATGAAAAATCTGCGACAAAGGCGTGTTCGAGAAGATGCATTTTACCGTTAAATTCTCGAGATTCCTTACCCTCTCCGACCTCAGTCCCATAGCCCGCTGGGGTATAAAATGCTGGGATGCCGCTTTGCGCAGCTTGACAGCGCTGGGCTAGAGTGCCCTGTGGGATGAGTTGAACTTCAAGTTCCCCGCTGAGCATTTGACGTTCAAACTCCGCATTTTCCCCGACATAAGAGGCAATCATGGTTTTTATTTGTCGTGTTTGCAACAACAGACCTAAACCAAAATCATCTACTCCGGCATTATTAGAAATACAGGTCAATTGATCCACGCCAAGTCTTTGTAATTCACTTATGGCGCATTCGGGAATGCCGCATAAGCCAAATCCGCCCAGCATAAGCGTCATGCCGCTCTTGACTCCGGCACAAGCCTCTGCAACATTTTTTACTGTCTTATTGATCATATTTTTAGCGTTTTTCGTTCAGCGCAAGATTGTTTACTGACGATTTATTGCATTGTTTAAAAATCCAATTCATTTCCTAAATCTACACCTGTATTCTGTCCTTTGCCATAGGCACTACAATCCGTTTCAATCGTTAAGACTTCGGGCTTGGGAAATTCCTCTGCTGAAATTGTCAATTCAGGCGTGGCATAACACTGCTTCATATACAAGGCCCAAATGGGAAGAGCCATCGTTGCGCCTTGGCCATAGGCGATGCCTTCAAAGTGGGTCGCCCGGTCTTCTCCACCGACCCAAACACCGGTGGCTAAATTAGGCACCATGCCCATAAACCATCCATCAGAATTGTTTTGTGTAGTCCCCGTTTTTCCAGCGATTGGATTTTCAAAAGCATAAGGATATCCAGTAACAGCATCCTGGTAAACAGCATTCCCTTTTGCCCAAGTATGACGCAAACGCTGACCCGACCCAGACTCAGTAACCCCTTCCATCAGATTTAAGGTCACATAGGCCGACTCTCGGCTCAGCACATCTCTTGTCTCAGGAACATGTTGATAAAGGATGGTTCCGTTTTTATCCTCAATGCGCTGAACTAAATTTGGTGTAACATAAACCCCTTCATTTACAAACGTACCATAAGCGCCAACCATTTCATAGAGCGATAAGTCAGGGGTTCCCAAGGCAATTGAGGGCGCTTGAGGAATACGTCCCGGGGCTACCCCCATCTTTTCAGCCAAGTCAATCACTGGCTTAGGCCCTACTCTATCGATTAATCGTGCGGTAACCGTGTTGACTGAGTTTGCCAAAGCTTCCTTGAGACTCATCATGCCTCCGTAGGTGTCACTTGAATTCTTGGGACACCAATCCTCCGGAATACCAAAGCGCCCTTGCGGAATGCAATATGGGGCGTTGGGCAGAGTGTCACAAGGGGACATATGCATTTGGTCAATCGCTGTGGCGTAAACAAAAGGCTTAAACGTGGAGCCGATTTGTCTTTGGCCGTAGCGAACCATATCGTACTTAAAATTTTTATAATCTATTCCACCGACCCAAGCGCGAATCGCGCCCGTTTGAGGTACCATTGAAAGCATGGCTGCGCGCAAATACGACTTATAGTACTTAATCGAATCCAAAGGCGACATAATCGTATCGACATCACCTGAATATTTAAATACCGTCATTGGGGTCGGACGTTTGAAACTTTCGATTATCTCACGATCAGATTTACCTTGTTTTTTCATCTCGCGCCATCGGTCTGAGCGTTTCATGGCCGAGGTATAAATCCCCTCTGCTTCTTCAGGCGTAATGTCTAAAAATGGGGCCGTTGGATTTCTCGAATTTTGACGGTCAAAGACCTTCTGTAGCTGACTCATATGCTGATCTACCGCCTCTTCGGCAAATCGCTGCATTTGCGCGTTTAGGGTCGTGTAAATTTTTAGTCCGTCGCTACTTGCGTTCCAAAGACTTCCATCGGCTTTGGGGTGATCCTTGGCCCATTGTTTTACAAAACCACGGATGTATTCACGCACATAAGTTCCCAGACCCTTATCATGGTCTTGGGGCGTAAAATCTACCCCGAGAGGTAGGGCTTGAAGTGAATCGCGAACTTGCCCTGAAATATAATCGTATTTGGCCATTTGACTCAGGACGACATTGCGGCGGTTGGTCACTCCTACAGGATTTCGTTTAGGATTATACAATGCGGAATTTTTAAACATGCCCACAAGCATAGCAGATTCCTGAATATTTAATTCCTGCGGTTGTTTGTTAAAATAAATCTGTGCCGCAGATTCGATTCCAATGGCCAAATTCAAGAAATCATAAACATTAAAGTACATGGTGATGATTTCTTCTTTGGTATAGCGCCGCTCCAAACGAGTGGCAATAATCCACTCCTTAACTTTTTGCATCCCGCGCTCAAATTTGTTGCTCGAGACTTGATCGGTAAAAAATTGCTTGGCCAATTGCTGGCTGATGGTACTGGCGCCTCCTCTCGAGCCCAAAAAAGCCAAAGCACGCAAAGTTCCACGGCCGTCTACTCCTGAGTGTTCGTAAAAGCGTGCATCTTCAGTAGCGATTAGGGCCTTTACTAAATGCGCTGGCAGGTCTTCAAATTTTACCGGCGTCCTGTTTTCGGTAAAAAATTTTCCGATGACTTGACCATCCACTGAAATAATTTGAGTGGCCAAATCCTTCTCTGGGTCCTCTAACCGGGTCTCATCAGGAAGCGGACCAAAAACTCCCGCAGCGGTCAACGAAAAAAGCGCGACTACACTTAAAATACCCAATAAAAACAACCCCCAAAACCAATATACATAAGCGCGTAAACCAGATTTGGCTTTAGTTTTTTTGGTTGTTTTTTTGGTTGTCTTTTTGTTTTTTTTCATGAATAAAAAATTCATTTCCCCTCAAATTACTTTAATCCTGTCCGCTGTGACAAGCAAACTAGTTGCCCTTCTGCTGGTGAGGTTTTATCTGATAACCCAACTCCACAATGCCCTTTAACTGGGAAACGCCCTGAACTTGACCATTATTGCGCAAGGCGTGCTGGATAGAGAGCTGATATTGACCTGTTTTATCAAAGACCATTGACTCTTTGTAGGTCAATAAATTATCTTTGATATTTCCGGAGCCGACCCCCAGCCAAGTCCCATCTGGGGCTGCCATTCGGTATTCAAGAGTGTCTCTTTCGGCGAGACCATCAGGATGAGTCATGGTGACCAATAAAAATACGTTGTTAAATGGGTAGTCATTGCTATTTCTAAGACTCAAAAGAACATCGTATTGGGTCAAACTATCGAGGGGTGGCAGGTTGAATTCTATTTTCTGATCGTCGGCCCAAAGCCCTTGGTCAATACTTTGATAGTCTGCAATCTGATCAGAAGCACAGGCCCCAATTAACAACAGCCACAAAACTGCAGTCCATGTCCTAGGCATTTTTATTTTGGTTTTTTCTGCGGTTTTTAGCACCTCTGTTCTTACTACGCGACTTTTTTCTTTTGGGTTGGTCAAATCGTGTAAGACTGTCTTGGCCTACCACATTGTTGTATGTTTCTTGATCTTTGGGAGCCTGCTCTACGGCATATGCCTCGAGGCTTTCTGCCTTTTGGCCTTTTTTATTGGCCTCGATGATCTCGTTGACCTTTGCCACCGGCAACTCATGCCAATTCATAAACTCTTTATCGTAGCAGTACCACATAAGGCCTTTGAAAATGTCTATTTTCTGACACAGCGCCACCCCTTTTTCAGTTTTTAATTTAACCTCCATTTTTGGAAACACTTTTAAAGCTTCCATATAGGCGTCTAGCTCAAAATTAAGACAGCACTTGAGTTTTCCGCATTGCCCGGCAAGTTTTTGCGGATTTAAGGACAATTGTTGATAACGCGCCGCACCTGTATTAACTGATCTAAAGTCAGTAAGCCATGTTGAGCAGCACAATTCCCGGCCGCATGATCCTATACCTCCCAAGCGAGCAGCTTCTTGCCTGAACCCCACTTGTTTCATTTCAATACGCGTGCTAAAAGCCCTGGCAAATTCCTTGATCAATTGTCTAAAATCAACCCGCTCTTCGGCCGTATAATAAAAAATGGCTTTGCTTCCATCGCCCTGAAATTCGACATCACTGATTTTCATTTTGAGTTTCAATCCCATGGCAATTTCCCTAGAACGCTTCTGAACCTCATCTTCCTTTTGTCGTAAACTCTGCCAAAGATCTATATCTTTTTGGGACGCCTTTCGATAAATTTTGGGGTAAGATTCCAAATTCATGGACTCCTTTTTACGTTTAATCTGAACGCGTACCAATTCTCCGGTCAAAGTTACAATGCCAATGTCGTGTCCCGGAGAAGCCTCAGTCGCCACTACATCGCCAATGGATAAACCCAACTGATCGCGGTTGTCAAAAAATTCCTTTCGGCCATTTTTAAACCGTACTTCGACCCCGTAAAATGGGGTCATATCAGCGGGCAATGACATATTTCCCAACCAGTCAAAAACGGTGAGTTTATTGCAGCCATCGGTGCCGCAGGTGCCATTATTTTTACACCCTCTCGGCGTTCCGTCCTTTCCAGTGCTGCAGCTGGCACATCCCATAAGTCATTATTTTGAGGTGTTTTTCTGATCTTTCAACTACGAGTAAAAACCCGTTAATCTTCAGTAAAGATACCTTATTTTGGTAAAATCCTTTGGCCATTTTACAGAATTTATGACGGGCAAATTTGGGATTTTCAACGCCAAAAATCAGTCCATAAACCTCTATTTTGTACCTTAACCCGACAATGAATCAACCCATGAAACGACACGGCAGTTTTCTAATATTATTCCTTTTGTTTTTGGCTTGTCAGGCTCCTGAGCCCATCGACTCCAAAGACTTAACCCATATTATTCCGCAACCTCAAGTCACTTATCCGAGCGGCCAGAAACATTTAGTTCAAGCCAATATCTCGTGGTCGATTCCTGATTCATTTAATCTTACAAAGCAATTTTTGGAGGACTATTTAACCCCACATGGTTTTTTATTGAAAAGAATTATGGCGCCGAAACAGCGAGTAGGAGTCATTACAGAAACTCAAAATATGGCCCAGAATCGGGCTCAGTGGAGCTTTAGTGTGGATACGGCACTTGCCAGCGGCGCTTACCATCTAGAAATCCAAAAAGAGCATTTAAGCATTAGTGCCTCTGATGACTTGGGCGCTTTTTATGCCGCTCAATCTCTGCGCCAACTCATGCCTGAATATTTGGAACAAAAAAATAAAGAGCACCGTCCATTTTATTTACCCACAGGTCTGATAAAAGACCGCCCAAAATTTGCCTATCGAGGGATGCATTTGGATGTAGGGCGGCACTTTTTTGGCCCGGATCAGATCAAACAATACATCGATTATTTGGCTCTGTTGAAAATGAACTATTTTCATTGGCACCTTACTGAGGACCAAGGCTGGCGTATTGAAATAAAATCCTTCCCAAATCTAACTCAGCACGGAAGTGTACGTAAGGAAACTTTGGTGGGACACTACTCAGCAGAGCCTCATCAGTTTGATGACACGCCATATGGCGGATATTACACCCAAGACGAGATTAAAGAAGTAGTCGCTTATGCCGCAAAGCGCCACATTACCATTATTCCAGAGATAGAAATGCCAGGGCACGCCCAAGCAGCCATCTCTGCCTATCCTGAGTTAGGCTGCACATCAGAGGGGGTTGACGTCGCCACAAAATGGGGGGTTTTTGAAGACATTTATTGCACAAAAGAGGAAACTTTTGCCTTTTTGGAGGCCGTATTAGAAGAAGTTATGGCCTTATTTCCTGGGCCCTACCTCCATATTGGCGGTGATGAAGCACCAAAGACACATTGGGCCGCATGCGCTGCATGTCAAGGAGTGATTAAAGCCAATGGGCTTGCAGATGAACACGAATTACAGAGTTATTTTATTACCCGAATGGAGGCCTTTATCAACAGCCAGGGCAAACAAATTATCGGATGGGATGAAATCTTAGAAGGTGGCCTAGCGCCCAATGCCACAGTCATGTCATGGCGTGGGACCCAAGGAGGAATTGAAGCTGCTAAGCAAGGGCATAACGTCATTATGACGCCTACTTCACATTGTTATTTTGATTACTATCAAAGCGATTTGCCCGAAGAGCCCCTGGCCATTGGTGGCTACTTGCCCTTAAAAAAAGTGTATGGCTACAACCCAATTCCTCATGAATTAAGCCCTGAACAGGCCAAATATATTTTAGGGGCCCAAGGCAACGTATGGACCGAATATATGCCTACTTTCGAGCAAGTACAGTACATGGTATTTCCACGCATTTTAGCTTTGAGCGAAGTGGTTTGGCATGGTCCTGCAAAATCTTTGGACCGGGAATATGCCGGATTCACCCGCCGTGTTGGTTCATTTTTCGCCCGCCTGGACGCTATGGGGGTCAATTACGCCAACCATTTATACGACATCGCCTCGATTCATCGAGTAGAATTTAGCCAGGAACAGGATCAACTGTTTTCTAAACCTAAAATCTCTTACGCCTTGATCAATCCACTTGACGATCTGGATATGGAATATCGCCTGGGTCAGGGCGATTGGACCCCATATCTTGGTCCCATCAGTATTGAAGAGGATGCTGGAATCCAGGCGCGCCTTTTGCGCAATGGCATGCCCACAGGGCGAGTAATGCGAGATAGTTTGATGTTGCACCCTGGCTTAGGGAGCGTGAGCAATGTAGAACCAAAGCCGCACTCGAGTTACAATGCGGGGGGTATAGTAGCGCTTACCAACGGTAAGCGCGGGGACAATAAGCGCTATGGTGACAGTGAGTGGCTGGGTTTTTTGGGAAATGAGGTTTCCATAGAGCTCGACTTAAAACAAGCGGCAGAGGCTGATCGCCTTAATATGCGATTTTATCACAGTCCAGGGCAATGGATTTATTCGCCTAAAAGCATTATGCTTGAATTAATTTACTCAAACGGCAGCAGTCAAACATTAAATTTACCTGTTGAATCTCCGGCTCAAAACGGACCTCATGAACAAAGTTGGGTGCTCCCAAATGCACTTGGAAAAGCCATAAAATCATGTGCCATTAAGGTCATCCCTTTCGGGATTATTCCTGAAGGGCAACAAGGGGCAGGACAAACTTCTTGGACGTTTATTGACGAAATAATTTTTGAAAAATGATTGTAGAGATTTGTGTTCAATCTTTAGACGGTGCCAAAATGGCCCAAGAGTTGGGTGCCGATCGTATTGAATTATGTATGGGCCTGGAAGTCGGTGGGCTTACGCCAAGTATGGGGCTTTTTACTCAAGTTAAAAACCAAACCCAAATCCCTGTCCACGTTTTGATTCGTCCGCGCATTGGGGGGTTTTATTATTCACATCAGGAGATCATTACCATGACTCACGACCTTAGACTTGTGGTCGAATCTGGCGCGGAGGGAATTGTAATTGGGGCGCTCAATTCGGATTTTACCTTGGACCTCAAGACCATAGCAGCACTAATTCGCGAGGCACAAGCCATAAACCCTAAAATTCACATTACGGCCCATCGCGCTTTTGATTGGACACCCAATCCTTTGGATTCAGCAAAATCACTCAGCGATTTGGGCTGTCATACCCTGCTTACCTCTGGTCAGGCACCGACGGCTCAAGAAGGCTTTGAATTACTTACAAGGCTCCATGTTGATTTGGGAGGACAGATGACCATTATGCCTGGTGGCGGAATTAATGCCAACAACCGAAGTCTTTTTGCTCAGGCAGGGTTCAAGGCAATTCATGCTTCTGCCTCTGAACTGATTACCGAGCAGCAACCCGATACAAATGTTTTCTTTGAAGAGCACCGACAAAAAGGTCAAAGACGCGAAATAAACCCTGAACGCTTAAACAACTTAATCAATCCAAGTTAAAAAGGGCTTTTCCGCCAAGGAGGCATTCGTGTATTTTCCTTGCGAGCTCACCTCCGCCCCCAGCCAATCAGGGCGCTGGAATTCGGCATTAACCTCTGGCAATTCAATCTCGGCCACGATCAAACCCTGGTTTTGTCCTTGAAACACATCGACTTCAAAATTATGGCCCTGAAAAGGAACTAAGTATCTTATTTTTTCAATAGGATAAGGCAAACAAAGTCCCAAGAGCTGCTCCCCTTCTTGATAATCGATTGCTTGTTCCCATTCTACACGACTCAATCCGTCATCTGAAGACTTCCCTTTAATGGTTAAAAATGCTTGGCGCTGATTGGAATCTAAATCCTTAGATAGGCGAACCCGCACTACGCGCCGGGCATCAGTATTTAAATAACCTTGACGCATTTCAATGCGCCGACTCGCTTGGGAGATAAATGTCTGACTCAAAACCAGAAATTTACGTTCTATTTCAAGGGATAATCCCATATTGAAGGGGGAGTGTTAAAGGTTCAAAGTTAACAAATCAAAAAATAGGGCAGCAATGGAATTTTGTGTTAAACATTTGTTAGAACATAGGCGGCAGACAAAATTGGAACAGCTTTTGGACTTAGCATAAAACACACAAAAACATTCATTGATATCGGAATACCTCTACCTAATTTTTTGTTTCACTTTTAATTCCTTTATCTATGAATGCACTAATTTTTTCCGCCGTTTTTGGCACCGCCAGTATTTGTTTAGGCTGCGACATTCCTAATGACGTTCAACTCCTGACTCCTGAGCAACTTCCTGTTGAGAATTCGCAAACGGATTTAAATCAGCCAAAATTCACCCAAACACAAAACCAAGCTATTGTAACCTTAGAAGAATCCGAATGTGATTTAAGCTCGATAATGAGTGCTGAAACTTATGCCTATGTCTTGGCACCGGGAGGCCTCTATCTAAGAGCACACAATAATCTCCACAGCGAGCGACTCACATTAATGCCATGGGGCTCAAAGATTTTAGTAGCGCAAATGCCTGAAAATCATACGATGACCGTAGGAGGAATTCCTGGCTCGATGTATGCTGTTCGTTTTAATGATTTACAAGGCTATGCCTTTAGCGGATATCTCGGGCCTTACGCCCCGCCAGGACATAAAATGAATGCGGCCCAATACGCTGCCTATCTGCAAGAGACTCAAGAGGTATACTCTGAAACTTCTACTGGTGTGCCTTCAGAAGGGCTAAATATTCCTCAATACTCACGCACTGTCTCTGATGATTTGACCTCCCCTTCGGTGAGTGAAACCTTGCTCATGCCGGGAATGAACTTAAATCAAGCCTATCTGGTGGCCCAAAGGCTCTTTGGTATTCCTGAAGATTTAAAATGTCCGTCCGTAACGGGTCCTGAAAATGCCGTGTATCACGATAAAAAGCCAAAAAAAGGTATTTGGAAAAGTGAACTGGCCGTGCGTCGTGCCGAGGGGCAAATTAAAGAAATGACCTATCTCTATCGCAGTAAAAACTTTATGAGACGGGTCAGCCTTACTCCTAGAGAGAATGGTGTCTTAATTCAAGCCCACGAAGCTAATATTCTTTAAGCCTGCGAAATACGTAGGGTGTTAACCATGCCGCGATCCACGATTGGCATTGCGGCTAGGTTGACTAAAAAGTCCCCCGCTTGTGCATAACCTTCTTTAACGGCAATTTCATTTATGTCACAAACAGTTTTATCAGTACTTACATGCTTGTCATAAAAATATGCGCGCACACCCCACAGCAAGTTCAAACGCGACAAAATACGTCGATTTGAAGTGAACACTAGGATGTGAGCCTCTGGGCGCCACGCAGAGATTTGGAAGGCCGTATACCCACTGTTGGTAAGGGTACAAATCACTTTAGCATCAATTTCGCCAGCTATTTTAGCCGCGTGGTAACAAACACTCTTGGTAATGTAGCGGTTGGTGCGGATTCCTGGTGGTTCGTGAGGCACTTTAATCAATGGGCTATTCTCGACGCGACGGCAAATACTGGCCATTTTTTCAATAACCTGAATGGGGTATTTTCCAACACTGGTTTCGCCCGAAAGCATTACCGCATCAGCGCCATCCATAACACTGTTAGCCACATCGTTTACCTCGGCGCGAGAAGGCGTTAAAGAAGTAATCATTGATTCCATCATTTGGGTCGCAATGATTACGGGTATACGGGCACGCTTGGCCGCAAGCACCGTTTCTTTTTGAATCAAAGGCACATCGGCCGCTGGAACCTCCACCCCGAGATCCCCTCGGGCGACCATAAGCCCATCGGCAGCCTTAACGATCTCATCGAGATTCTTAACTGCCTCAGGTTTTTCAATTTTCGCAATGATCGGAATTTTATGATCGGCATGGGCTTCGATTAATTCACGAAGCTCGATAATGTCTTTTCTATGACGCACAAACGACAGAGCAATCCAGTCTACATCAAGGCTAATGGCAAAAATTGCATCTTCTTTGTCTTTATTTGTTAACGCCGGAAGAGAAATCGCTGTATTGGGCAAATTAACGCCTTTCTTAGACCGCAATGGGCCCCCTTGAACGACTTCGGTAAGGACTTTGTCCTTGCCGTTGGTCTCGATTACTTTAAACATCAATTTTCCATCATCCAAAAGGATGTGTTCGCCGGGCTTAACATCTTGTGGAAACTGATCGTAATTCATATAGACACGCGAGTTGGTGCCCTCAAACTTTTTGCCCGTGCAAAAATTGATTTGATCACCGGGCTGAACCACGACCTCATCTTTCATGCTTCCTACACGTAGCTTTGGGCCTTGTAAATCCGCCAATATCGCCACAGAAATTCCTGTCTCTTCCTCGAGAGTGCGAATCATCTCGACCCGTTCCTTTACCTCAGTATAATCAGCATGAGAAAAGTTAATACGGAAAACATTGGCCCCCGCCTCCATCATGCCGCGCAATACTGCCTTATCTGCTGTAGCAGGGCCTAAAGTGGCAACAATTTTGGTCTTTTTGTTATGCGTCATGATCAGTTATTTAAAGGGTTGATGTTTTTAATTTTTTGATGTGGAATGACATAAGTCGAGACCACTTCTTTAATTGATTTAATTTGCGCAACCATGGACTTGAGTTCGCGCTCATTTAGTGCAGACTCTATCTTCAGTAAATAATCTACCTTTTTGAATTCTGGCATTAAATAGGTCACGCTAAAGCTCGGCCCATTGAGTGAATCAAATAATCCCAACGATTGTCCTGTGGTTGAATCCTCCTGAGGAACATCCTTATTACTCAAGAGTAAATGATCGATTTGATCGAGTTTAGACACATGGCGATATTTAGGATACTGCTGTTGTTTTCCAGCCTTGTTCACCAATATATCTTCGCGCTCGCGCTTGAGCTGCCACTTCAAGGTTTGATTCATCAAAAACGCCATTTTAAAAGGTGCTTCACCGCAATGAATGGCAAAAAGCGCAAATTCATCATCTTCTTCCTCTAGTTGCAAACGATGTACAGCCATAGGCGCAAATTTTGCTAAAATTAAGAATAGTTTTGAGGATAGTCGGGGAATTAACTTGATTTTTGCTTTAAAGCAAACGAAAACGTTTTAGGCCTAATTTGTGGACTGGTCTGTGTGGGGGGCCATTTGTTCTTGTAGCTTGTAAAACGTTCTTTTGGCCGCCAATTCTTCAGCCTTTTTTTTGGAAGTACTTCGTGCCTTGGCCACAACCTCTTTCTCGATATATAACTTTACAGCAAAGTGTTTCATGGCCTCAACCCCATTATCTTCATAGGTCTGAAATCTAAATTGTTTTTTATGCTTTTGGCACCACTCGATCACCAGACTTTTGTAGCTGATGACTTTACCCTCGAGTTTTTCGATATCCACATACGGATCAATCACCCGATTTTGAACAAATTTCTGTACCCAGGCGTAACCACGATCTAAATAAATGGCCCCTACCAGCGCTTCAAATACATTACCGTGGATGTTTTCGCCAAATTGATCGATCGGCACAGTGGTTTTGACCAAAGAAATCAAGTCCAAATCTCGGCCGAGTTCATTGAGATGTTCTCGACTCACCACTTTTGAGCGCATTTTGGTCAAATAACCTTCGTTACCCTCAGGCACCATAGAAAAGAGATAGGCCGCTATAACTGAACCCAGCATGGCGTCGCCGACAAACTCCAGACGTTCGTAATTTTGGGGTTGCCCTTCACTGTTCACCGCCTGAGTAGATCGATGAGTAAATGCTTCGTGATACCACTTAAGGCTTTGCGGGGTAAATCCCAATATTTTTTTGACGGCATAAAAAAACGCTTCCTCTTCTTGCGAACGAGAGGAAAATATGTTTTTTATGGACACCATAAATGACTACTCAGTATACTTTTTTAAGAGTACACAAGCATTGTGTCCGCCAAAACCAAAGGTATTGCTCATGGCGTAAGTAATCTCGCGCTCTTGAGCTTTATTGAGGGTTAAATTCAATCTTGGATCGATATTCTCGTCCACCGTAGTGTGGTTGATTGTGGGCGGAACCAAACTGTGGTTCATGGCCAAAATCGAAGCAATAGCCTCTACCGCTCCCGCAGCGCCAAGCAAGTGCCCCGTCATGGATTTTGTAGAGTTGATATTGATGTTTGGCGCGTGCTCACCAAAGACCTTTACGATGGCCTTAAGCTCTGCCACATCGCCAAGTGGGGTTGAGGTTCCATGGGTATTGATGGCATCTACTTGCTCAGGCGTGATCCCGGCATCGCGCAAGCAATTTAGCATTACGCGCTCTACTCCTAGCCCTTCAGGGTGCGGTGCCGTCATATGATAGGCATCACTGGAGAGCCCTCCACCGACAACCTCAGCATAAATTTTTGCGCCGCGGGCCTTAGCGTGCTCGTATTCTTCGAGCACAAGGGCTCCAGCGCCTTCGCCTAAAACGAATCCATCGCGCGTCGCATCAAAAGGTCTTGAAGCTGTTTCGGGACTTTCATTTAAAGTTGAGAGTGCGTGCATGGCATTAAATCCACCCATACCCGCAATAGCTACAGCGGCCTCACTACCTCCAGTAACTATAACGTCACAATGCCCTAATCGAATGTAGTTTAATGCATCAATAATGGCGTTAGCAGAAGAAGCACAAGCAGAAACTGTCGCGTAATTTGGCCCCATGAAGCCGTGCTTGATTGAAATATTGCCCGGGGCGATATCCGCAATCATTTTGGGAATGAAAAAGGGGTTGAAACGCGGTGTTCCATCCCCTTCACCATAAGAGATCATTTCATCTTGGAATGTTTCTAAGCCGCCAATTCCAGCGCCCCAAATAACCCCTACACGAAATTTGTCCAAGCTGTCTTGATCAAAATTTGCGTCGGCTATTGCTTCATCTGATGCCACTAAGGCATATTGAGCAAAGCGGTCAAGTTTGCGGGCTTCTTTGCGATCAAAATGATCGAGCGCATTGAAATTTTTGAGCTCACAAGCGAATTTTGTTTTGAACCTTTCAGTATCGAAATACGTAATTGGGGCGCTACCACTTTTCCCATTTTTAAGACCCTCCCAATATTCAGAAATATTATTTCCGATGGGGGTTAGTGCACCAAGTCCTGTAACAACTACTCGCTTTAATTCCATAGAGGAATGAGATTTATTTTGCGTTTTCGATGTAGGAAATCGCCTGACCTACAGTCGCAATGTTTTCAGCTTGATCGTCTGGAATTTGGATATCGAATTCCTTTTCGAATTCCATGATCAATTCTACCGTATCTAATGAATCGGCACCTAAGTCGTTAGTGAAGCTCGCTTCAGTTACAACTTCATTTTCGTCAACACCTAGTTTGTCTACGATAATTGCTTTTACTCTTGATGCAATGTCTGACATAATTGTTAAAATTTAGATTGGTTTACAAGGGGCAAAAATAAAACATTTTACTTTAAAACAAGGTTTTAGGCCCAAAATGTACCCCCTCGTAACAAATTAAACAGCAAAGGGTCCCGCCTTTAACTGGGCCAAAGCCTGAGCTTTTTATTGTAGCCGGTCTCCTTGGGCCAATATTTTTGCTTTATGAGGGCCAAAAGTTAAGTTTCCTTTATTTTTGTTTCAAATCCTCACCATGTCATACGGCCTAAAAAAAATTATCCTCTTTGCCTCAGGCAGCGGGACCAATGCCGAGAAAATCATGCAGCAGGTCCAAAGCAGCGGTGTAGCCCATGTGGCCGCCCTGTACTGCAATGTGGCCGGGGCAGGGGTGATCGAGCGTGCCAAGACTCTAAAGGTGCCTGTGCGCCTTTTTGAAAACAACCAATTAAACGACCCTGAAGTGGTGGGGCAGTGGCTCCAAGAGGACGCTCCAGACCTTATTGTTTTGGCTGGTTTTTTGCGCAAAATTCCAGAGTTTATCGTGTCCGAATTTCCCCGCAAAATCGTGAACATCCATCCTGCGCTATTGCCCAGATTTGGAGGAAAGGGCATGTACGGCATGCATGTGCATCGCGCCGTTAAAGAAAGTGGCGCTTTAGAAACTGGAATCACCATTCATTATGTGAACCCCGCCTATGACGAGGGCGCTATTATATTTCAGGCCAAAACTCCTGTGACTGAGTCGGATACTCCCGAGGAGATTGCGCGTAAGGTGCAAATTCTGGAACACAAGCACTATCCGCGTGTGGTGGTAGAACTTTTAAAGGAGGGCAATCATGGCCAATAAATCAAAATTTTACGCTGTATGGCATGGCAATCCTCCTGGGCTATATACCAGTTGGGACGCCTGTCAAAAAGCCATTAAAGGCATCTCCGGAGCCCAATACAAATCTTACGGCTCAAGAGCTGAGGCCCAGCGCGCGCTCGACGGCTCTTATAAAGCAGCCGTGGAAGCAGGTAAAAAACAAAGTGCCCGTAGCCGGGGTAAGTCGGAATTAAGCAGCGCCGAGCGCGCCCGTATTGGCGAGCCCAATCTCTATTCGATTGCGGTGGATGCGGCCTCATCGGGCAATCCAGGGCGCATGGAATACCGCGGGGTAGACACCCAAACCGGTAAAGTGCTCTTTCACAAAGGGCCTTTTGAGCGAGGCACGAATAATATTGGCGAGTTTTTAGCTCTGGTCCACGGCCTGGCCCATCTCAAGAAAGAAGGCAGTGATCGTGTACTTTACAGCGACAGTCGCATCGCCATGGGCTGGGTACGCAAAAAAAAATGTGGCACCAAACTGGTGCCACATTCTTCGAATAAAATTTTATTTGAGCTCATTGCTCGAGCCGAATCTTGGCTTAGAGACAACACTTACAAAACACCCGTGGTCAAATGGGAAACCAAAGCCTGGGGCGAAATCCCCGCAGATTTTGGACGGAAGTGATTAAGGACAGTTCGCCGTTATACTGGTTAAATCCAAATAAAGAATGTCATTTCCGTTATTGACATCTGAATAAATTCTCAACTGTGCATTTGCTGTCATGTAAGAAGCACCCGACAAATTATAGGTTATGTTTACGAAGTTGGAAGTATTATTTGCTCCATAAGTATTCAAAATCTCCCATGTACTGCCATCATTACTATATTCTAATCTAACATAGTCTCGATTATTTCCATTAGTTGCAAAACCTTGTGTCAAATACCAAAAAGAAATATCCACTGAGGCATAACCACTAAAATCAGTTGCAGGGGAAGAGATCGCTCCTAAGTTACTCATCTTTAAACTTCGAGCACCATCATAGGCCTGTTCTGTAGTAATCCAATAATTTCCAGTGGCGGTCCAAAACTGCCAACACCCTAAATCCATTTCGAATGAAGTCTCGCAGAAAGTAAGGGCGGCACAAGAAACACCAGTAGTTGTCTCACTTGCTGTATTACTGGAAGTTGATTCATTACCGGCAGCATCATAAGCCGTGGCATAAAAAGTATAAGCTGTGTTAGAAACAAGTCCGGTAACCGTAACAGAGGTCCCAGAGGACGTCGTAGCCAAGGTTCCGTCATTGAAGTAAATTTTATAGCCGCTCACCCCTACATTGTCCGTAGAGGCCGTCCAACTTAAGTCAATTGTTGAAGAGGAAGGGTTGGAGGCTGTAAGACTTGAAGGCGCTGTTGGAGCTTGTGTATCTGGAGGAACGATGCCGGCAGTCTCAGCTAATGAAGTCCAAGTCCCGTTGTGATAAACATAATAGGTGTTGTCCCCTGAATTACCCGTGTAATAGACCAACATCCCATCAGCGACGCCCCCTGTTGGAAAACTATTTACACGAGGCATCAAAAACCCTGGGCTTACCGCTGAATCAAAACGAACATCCAAGGTAGCTTGAGGCTCTT
>CALJFV010000177.1 GCA_938074515.1 uncultured Flavobacteriaceae bacterium | reverse complement strand
GAACACAAGTGTTGGTAACTTTGAGTTGACTATGGAATGTACTTTGATTCCACCACCAAACAACGATATCGTAAATGCGATTGACTTGTTGACTGTAGGTTGTCCATTTACCGACGAAGATGTGGCTATGCCTGCTGCAACTGAAGAGGCTGGTACTCCTGCTGGATGTGATATCTCAGGTGCTGCTGGTGTATGGTATGAGTTTACTCCTGAAATCAATGGTTTCATCACTGGAACGATTGCTTCTCCAGCGGGTATTAGCTCTGTAACATTCTACACCGCTCCTGATCAATCATCTACTGAGACTGATCTTGTACACGTAGATTACTATCAGAACCAATGTTTACCAGGTTCAAGTGCGACGATCCCTGTTGTTGGAGGTCAAACCTACTACTGTTTCGTAGTGAACACTGGAGGTATTACTGATATCGTGTTTGATAACTGTCAGTTGGGTACTGCAAGTAATGAAATCGAAGGATTTGAGTTCTATCCGAACCCAACCCGCGAGCGCATTAATCTTGCTGCTGCTCAAAACATTGAATCAGTTGTATTGTACAACATTTTAGGTCAGAAAATGATCGATATCAATGTTGATGCAACCACTACTGAGTTAAATGTTGCTCACTTAGCTGCAGGTGCTTACCTAATGGAAGTAACTGTTGATGGTCAAACTGGTACTTACAAGTTGATCAAGCAATAATTAAGGTATAATTAGTTATACAAGAAAGCCATCCTTAGCGGGATGGCTTTTTTATTGCTTATTTTTGTCCTATGATAGGGTTATATTCATTCATTATTCCCGTTTTTAATCGCTCTGGTGAGCTAAGGGAGTTATTGTATTCAATGACGTGTCTGGAGGGCTCTATTCCTTTTGAGGTAGTTGTTGTAGATGATGGGTCTTTCAGTCGTTGTGATGAGGTCGTTAATGAATTTCCTTTAATTAATATTCGTTATTATTATAAGGAGAATACTGGTCCAGGTGATTCTCGAAATTTCGGTATGAAGAAGGCTTTAGGGAATTACTTTATCATACTCGATTCTGACTGCTTACTTTCCCCTAATTATCTTCTGGCTGTCGCGGAATCCTTAAACGCGGAATTTGTTGATTGCTTTGGTGGCCCTGATGCGGCCCATGTCAGTTTTAATTTACGTCAAAAGGCCATAAGTTTTGTGATGACTTCTTTTTGGACTACAGGTGGGATCCGTGGAAATAAGCATAAATTAAAGCCATTTGAGCCTCGAAGTTTTAACATGGGCATCAGTAAAGCAGCCTTTGAGGCCTCTGGTGGCTTTAGCAATTTGCACCCAGGTGAGGATCCTGAATTAGTGCATCGATTATGGGAATTGGGCTTTAAAACAAGGTTTATAGAAAAGGCAATTGTTTATCACAAAAGACGGATTACCTGGTCTAGCTATGCCCGTCAGATCTATAAATTTGGTTTGGCTCGTAGTATTTTAAACGTAAAAAGACCAAAGTATTCTTCTTGGGTCTTTTGGATACCGTCAATTATAGCACTCATAGGACTTACCTCATTTATTTTCGGTTTTCTCGGGGATTTTACTTTGTTGTACTTTGTTTTGACTTATGCCATGCTCCTGGCTGTTGCCGGAATGCTCGAACTCAGATCCCTCAAGGCACTATGGATCATCCCTTTTGTATTTGCAATTCAATCCATTGCCTATGCTTGTGGTTTTATTCAGGGGTGGGTTTATTTAAGTGTGTTCCGTGGTGATCCTTATAATAAGTTTCCCAAAATGTTTTTTAAATAAGTAGATTATGAGTTTTTTGAAATTCAAGAGGAATCAAAAGCTGCGCTCATTTTTATTTTTTTTGTTATTGGCGAGCTCTGTTTGGTTTTTAACCAAATTTTCTAAGCCTTTAGAGGCTGAATTTACATTAAACTTGGAATACTCAAATTTACCCAAACAAACTATAGTATCGGCAGATGCACCCAAAACACTCAGGATAAATGTCAAGGCCGATGGTTTTAAATTATTAGCGGAATTCTTCCGTGATAAACGCTTGGATATCGATCTTTCTGCGGGACGAATTCTTGAAGAAAATAAAATTCGATTTAGTCAGGACCAGTTATTGGCATTTTGTTATCGAATTATGCCTGCCGCAGGGGTTATTTCTCTTGACACGAAGGAATTGATTATCCCCATAGATCGCATGGCCGCTAAAGAGGTGAAGGTCTTGTTTCATGGAGATGTAATTTTATCTCAAGGCTTTAAACTGATTGTTCCTCCAAAGTTAGCGCCTAGTGCGGTCACTATTTATGGTCCTTCTCAAATGATTGACAGTATCAGTTCTGTTAAAACAATTTATACTCGTCTAGAGGGTTTGAGGGCCAATTTTAAAAAGTCTATTGCCTTAGAGTCTTTTTTTTCCAATGCGTTGAGTCGTTCGCAGGACAGTATTATTTTGTCGGCGGAAATATTAGAGTATACTCAAAAGCAAATAGAGTTACCCGTAGAATTGGTTAATGTCCCTCGAGGAAAAAGGCTTCAAATATTTCCTGAAATGATGACATTATCCATAGAGATCCCTGTAAATGAATATTCTTTATATGATAAATCAAATTTCAGATTAATTTGCAATTATAATGAGCGAATTTCTGAAGACAGCTTTATGATTCCTAGACTCAGTCAATTACCTGAAGGAGTTTATAAGCCTGAGTTGAGCCATAAAAAAGTAGATTATGTTGAATTCGCGCAATAATCCGAGTATCGTCTGCTTAACTGGGGGAATGGGCTCAGGCAAGACTACCGCCGCAAAGTTGTTTGAAGATCTTGGAGTAGGGGTGTATTATGCCGATCAGGCTGCAAAAATTCTAATGGAAGAAGACTTGGAATTGCGCGCATCCCTCATAGAGCTTTTAGGTCAAAAGGTATTTAATAATCACGGTCAATTGAACCGCCAATGGATTGCTCAAAAGCTCTTTAATAATTCTGAATTACTTAATCTCTGGAACGCAAAAGTACACCCTAAGGTTTTCGATCATTTTAATCATTGGGTCCGTTGTCAAGAGGGACCTTATATTTTGAAGGAGGTGGCTATTTTATTTGAAACTGGTGGGCAAAGAAATTGTGACTTGAGCATTTTGATCACGGCTCCGGAAGATTTAAGAATTGAACGTGTTATGAAGCGAGATTCGTGGACAAGAGAACAGGTTCAAGCACG
>CALJFV010000176.1 GCA_938074515.1 uncultured Flavobacteriaceae bacterium | reverse complement strand
ATGTTGTTTTTAACGAATTAAGCCCGGGCCCGCTCTCTTATTACGACATGCGCTCCGAATGGGCCAAGTACCATTGTATGGTTTTAACAATCCCTGTTTCAAAAGTTTCTTCAGCCTTCCAGCCTAAGTCCTGCTCAATTTTAGTGGCGTCTATGGCATAACGAAAATCATGCCCAGGCCGATCTTTAACAAAAGTAATTTGGTCTTTATAATGCCCTTGTTTCTTTGGCCTTAAGTCATCTAAAGCCGCACAAATACGCTCTGCAATGTATAAATTATTGCGCTCGTTGCGACCGCCAATGTTATAGGTTTCTCCGAGGGCACCATAATCTAGTGCCTTTTGAATCCCCTTACAATGGTCTAAAACATAGAGCCAATCACGAATGTTCTGGCCGTCTCCATAAATCGGGATGTCTTCTCCAGATATGGCCTTGCGGATAATGGTTGGGATGAGTTTCTCTGAGTGTTGATTCGGCCCGTAATTATTCGAACAATTTGTCGTGACCACAGGAAATCCATAGGTGTGAAAATAACTGCGGGCGAGCATGTCGGAGCCTGCTTTTGATGCACTATAAGGGCTATTCGGAGCATACGGGGTGTCTTCGCGAAAGAGACCGGTTTCCCCCAAGGTTCCGTAAACCTCATCGGTGGAAACATGCAAGAAACGGGCGTGGGAAAAATGATTTTTTAAGGCATTTGGCCCTTCCATCCAAAGCTCATAAGCCGCGTGCAAAAGTTCAAAAGATCCCAAAAGATTTGTTTCTACAAAGGCTCGAGGTCCAGTTATGGAGTTGTCTACATGCGACTCAGCGGCAAAATGCACCACGGTATCAAATTGATGCTGCTCAAAAAGACGTTTAAGTAGGTTTCGGTCACAAATATCCCCTTGAACAAAGGAAGCGTTGGGCATGCTCTCAAGGTCAGAAATGTTTTCTAAGCGCCCGGCATAAGTCAATTTGTCTAAAATCACCCAGTGCGCATCGCTTAAGGGAGCGTAATGGTTCACATAATTAGACCCAATAAACCCTGCTGCTCCTGTAACCAGGATAGAGGCTGCTTTTCTGGTGGTAGAATTATCCTTTTCCATCACGGGCAAATATCGTTATTTTCATTGATTTCTCTAATGGTTTAATCAGGGGGGCTCATGGCCATTACCAAACCCCTACAGTAACCCCTTGTGCTAAACTGTTCTAGGACGCAGGCACAACCCCTTAACGCTGAGTCCCTAGTCTTGTTGTGTGATTTGCTCGATGATTTTTTCGGTAATCACATAGGTTGGGCGCACGCCGGTGGTGCCCAAGCCCCCTGAGGCCAAGGTGCTTCCTGACTCAAGTGGATTATCCGAGGCATAGTATGCATAACGCACCGCTACCGAGGGGCTTATGCTTCCTCTTATTTTTGAGGCCGCCTGAATCGCTTTCTGATAATGAGCCCCTTCCATCTCAAGCCCGATCACATCCCACGAAGAATTGTGGAAAAAATTCAGAATGTCTTTGTTCTGCAAGGATGTGCCTAAAACGGTGATCATGGTTCCTGCATAAGCATCATGGCCTTCAAAATCTTTGAGTTTCAGCTTATTTTTGAATGGGTAATTGTCGGCAGTGCCTTCAAATATGTGGGCCCTTGGAATCATAATATCTCCTTTGCCTCCCTCTAAAATACCTGCTTTTCCCATTATTGAAATCGAAACAACGGGCATAAATTTTGTCTTGCCAGAAGCATTAAGTGGCTTAAGCAGTTCATCCATAGTCTCGTAGGCCTGCTCCCCGAAGGCGTAATCCATAACGATCAAAACCGGCGTCTCCCCTGAATTATTCGGGTATCGCTCAGGCAGAGCTTTGCCGAGATCTATAACCTGTACATCGATGTTCGCCTGGCTTTGGTCGTCCAAATAAATCATGCCATTTTTTTGAGCATACTCCTGAACCTTTAACCGGGCACTTTTATTCGTCTCTTGGCTCAAATATTCAAAAAGGGCTAGGCTTGATTTTTTAGTCGCTTCTTTCGGAAGTGCTTTTGCGGCGTACAAGGTGTTCATTACACTGTGCATATTGGCGCTGATTATATGCATCGGGCGTTCTATTGCGCCCATTTTTACCAGAGTTTCTTTGATGTTTTTTGCCCAACGCTCCCCATGAATATGGTGCCCTAAGCGTTCGCGTAACACCGGGCTGAACGAAATCTGGCGGGCCCTTGTTTTATCCATGATCTCGTCAATAGCGCCTTGACCTAAATGATAAATCAACCGAATAAAATGGTCGGGGTCTTGTTTTTGGGCAAACAAAGGATAAGAGGCCTGAACTTCTTCAAATGTACGTCCAAGAAAACTTGCCGCATGCATTAGGGCTAATTCGCGCTGGGCGGTCGTGATTTCTGTTTTTTGCGTCGCTGTCTCAGCAAATTTTTGCCAATCTCTACTGAGAATCCAACCCTCTTCTTTGGGCACCAGGACCTGTTTCATAATCTTGTGAGACTCGATATACATAAAGGTCAAATGGGTCAGAATATCATAAATCTCACTGCGGCCGCGCGTGATCACAATATTCATCTGCTGATCATCGATACGATAACAATGGCGGCGGCGCTTTGGGGGAATTATTGCTGGAATATGAGATTTGTTGTACCCCTCGTCGCTCGTCAAAGCAATAAATTGGCATTGTTCGATGCCGTAGGGAAGACGGTCCATGATATAAACCATGCCTTGTAGCTCAATTTTTTCTTCAGCAATGGAGCCATAAATTTCTGGGCGAAGGGTCAATAAGGCCTCTCTGAGGGCTGTCCCGCTAATACCCATGGGCTTGTAAAACCCGCGATTAAACAAATGGCGCATGGTAATGTACACCCGCTCTATTGCATTAGAACTCTCCTGAGCCCTTGTGCGCGTATGTCCTAGTTGTTGACTCATTTTCTGGGTAAAGATACGACTAATTGTGTGTCCAAGTACTAAGGGGCTCCGCCAGCGCGCGGTCATTGGCCAGTCTTGGGACTTTATTCTGTCCACCAAATCGTCCGAGGCTTTTCATTACTGCATTAAAGCCCCCGATTGATACCTGAGTGATTTTCAAAGGCTGAAGCACCTTGCCTTGAATCAAGTCCGCGTAGTAAACATTTTGCTCTTGGAGCCTCTGATCAATCGCTGCAGCAAAGGCTGTAAGGTCTTGGGGGAGGCGCTCAAATTCAACAAACCATTCGTGGTAGGGAAGCGTTTCGCCCTCTGGGGTGATCTGTGGTGCCACCGTGAACTCAGAGATGCTTCCGCCGCATTGTTGCAAAGCGTGGGTCATACTTTCCTCAACTTCTTTACCAATAACATGCTCGCCAAAGGCAGAGATAAAATGTTTCAGACGTCCGCTGACCCTTATTCGAAAAGGCTTAAGACTCGTAAATTGCACAGTATCCCCAATGTTGTAACCCCAAAGGCCTGCATTGGTGGAAATGATCATCACGTAATCCACCCCGATTTCAACACTTTCCAGGGTGTGTCTGCGGGGTGAGGGGTCAAAAAAATTAGTGGTTTTGACGAACTCGTAAAAAATACCTGAGTCGAGCTGAAGCAACAGCCCTGAGTCGTCTTGGCGATCTTGAAAGGCAAAAAACCCTTCCGATGCGGGGTATAATTCTATACTGTCTGTTTTGCGTTCAATGAGTTGCTGAAACTTTTGGCGATATGGCTCAAAATTGACCCCGCCATAAACGAACAAATTAAAATTGGGGAACAAATCGCCGACAGGCTTACCGGTGGTCTTGATGAGTTTTTCAAAATACATTTGAACCCAAGAGGGTATGCCGCTGATTAAAGCCATATCCTGATTCTTGGTTTCTTGCACGATTGCCTCCACTTTGGTCTCCCAGTCTTCGATACAATTCACTTCCCAAGATGGCATTCTGTTGCGTTGTAAATAACTCGGAACATAATGAGCCACGATGCCAGAAAGACGCCCCAACTGTACTCCGTTTTTTTCAGTCAACACCGGTGAGCCCTGAAGAAAAATCATTTTCCGCGAGACAAAGCTTGCGTTACCGGTTTGGTGAATATAAAGCAGCAATGCGTTTTTAGCATTTTCAATATGATGAGGCATGGACGCCTGGGTAATCGGTATGTATTTGGCTCCAGAAGTGGTGCCGCTTGTTTTGGCATAATACAATGGTTTTCCAGGCCAGAGCACATCTGATTCCCCGGCCACCATTTGATCCACATAGGGTCTTAAAGCCTCATAATCCCGAATAGGCACCTTGGCTACAAAATCCTCATGACTGTTTATTTGTGAAAATTTGTGATCCCTCCCAAATTTTGTGTCTTTGGCTCCTTGAATAAGCGCGGCAAAAACCTTTTGTTGGGTTTTAAGAGGATCATTGGCCCAGCGTTGAATTTTACGTGCCGCGATTGCGGCAAATCTTTTTGCAAAAAACGCTTTTACTCCCATTAATTGAAATCTATAAAGTTTGTTGGGTTGATGGGGTAGCCTTCGCTCCACAATTCAAAATGTAAATGTGGCCCTGTCGTTAAAGCCCCTGTATTTCCTGAAGCAGCAATAACCTCCCCTGATTTTACCAAATCTCCTTGTTCCACAGATAATGAGGCGTTGTGCTTGTATACAGAAATCAAATTATCCTTATGGCGCAGGACGATGATATATCCTGTATCGGCGGTCCACTCTGCCAAAATTACCGTGCCATCCGCAGTCGCTTTCACGGGTGTGTTTTTGACTGTAGCAATATCGATGGCGAAATGTTTTTCTTCCGGATTATAGGTCTCTGTAATGACCCCAGATACGGGAGGAAAGAGCACAAAGTCTTGACCAGACTCATCACTTAAAGGATTGTATTTGTCTTCTTGTTGTACGCGTTCCCGCAACAAGGAGTCCTCTTTGGAGGCGGCCAAAAGCTGGTCGTCTATCTCTCGGGCAACCGCTTCTATGATTGAATCTCTATTGAGCGCTGTAGGCTTCAAATTTCCTGTCAACACCTCTCGGATCGACTGAAGGTAGGTCTCGTTTGCCGCCAAACGCTGTTGCAAAGAATCAGTCAGTTCGCTGAGATTTGCGGCTTGCTTGATTAGCTTGGTCGAGGCATAGCCTGGGATATATTCACGCAACGGGGTTAGGGCAATGAGCAAGGTTGTGCCTAAGATTAACCCCAAGGCCGAAAACACGGTGATGACAAAAACGTTGAGCCGGTTAAGCCGAAATGAAAAGCGTTCCTCAAAAGTGTCTTCGTTAAGCACCAAAAGTCGGTACTTGTGTACCAACCTTTTTCTAAAACTTTTTTTGCCTGAAGTCTTACGGGCCATGTGTTAGGGCTTACAAAAACAAATGTACGCGGATTCTCTGAAACTTAATGTCAAAACGCCGTATGTTAGTATTTCTTGTTACATTTGCTAATAAATTCTTACTCCATGACTGCACAAATTTTGCCCTTAGTAATTGGTGCCCCACAAATTATCTTGATTGTGGTGGTGGTATTGTTATTGTTTGGTGGAAAGAAAATCCCGGAACTCATGCGTGGATTAGGTAGCGGGATAAAGGAATTTAAGGACGCTTCTAAAGAAGATAAGTCTGAGAAGTCCGAAGACAGCAAGTAATTCGGTTTTTGAGCAACCCGTAGACGCTAATTTTCCTGAGCCCCAACAAACTTAATGGTTCGCATAATTGATTCCAGCTCAAACTGCAAGTCTCTCTTCCCCATTGACGGGGCATAAGTAAAGCCCTCCACAATTAAGTATTGTTGATTTACTGTGTCTTTTATCGCCATATTCAAATAAGGCCCCCCCATGAATGCATCACTCAGGGTCCAAATCCCGCGGGACACTATGGTTTCACGGCCTTGAATGAGCTCGAGGCTAACTTCTGGAACATAAGTAGTGTCTGTAATGAATCGGGAGTCATCTTCAACAGGCAGTAAACGCGCCCCAACAGCGTCTCTAATATGACGAATAAATTGGCCCGGGTGCTCGGCGTTGGCGGGAATCATACTCAAAGGCGCTTTGTAGATAAGAATATTGGTGGTTCCATTAGAGACCAGGTCTTTTCTCAACCAGTGGTAGTCCTTTGAGGAGGCTGCTGTGCGATAGGCTGAGGGCATCTGGAATTCAATACCAAAATCTTGGGCCAATCCTTCAGGAATTTTTGGAGAAATTTGCGTGCGGCGTTGCCGTTCTTTCAGCTCAAAGGCTTTCATTTGAGCAATCCACTTAGTTTTTTGTTCTTGAACTAAAGCGATTAACGATTCCTCTGAGCGCCCTTGGGCCACAGCCATAAGTTGTGGGCGGGCAAATGCGTTGGTTTTAAGACTGACTGTATCCTGATCTCCCAAGGACAAAGATAAAATTAAGCGAGCGCTTCTGGCAAAATCTGTAAAATGCTCTGGAGCCAAATGACTCATGCTAAAAATAGGCTCCATTTGTGGCAGTCCTGGAGTTGGTGCTGCAAACCAACTGCGAATACTGTCGCCAACAATACCAGACCAAACCCCAGCAGGGGCGACAACTTGTAGGGCGTTTATTGACCCCACTGACTCTGGTAAATAGCTGCGGTCTGTGGTGGTGTTTTGGCCGCAAGCCAAAACAAGGGTCATCGCGAGAAGAGCAATAATTTTTTTCATGATCGTGGCTTTAGGCTCAAGGCCATTCCGGGTTTAATCTCTGACCCACTAATATCATTCCATTTTTTTAAATCTTCCAAAGTAATCCCTGGGAACTTCTGAGCGATGCCCCACAAAGAGTCTCCTCTTTGCACCACATAAACGTCCTTACTGTTGTTTTTTGTGCGGCTTGACGTTGTGGTTTGGTTTACCGGGATTCTCTTAGGAATAATGGTCAATCTTTGTCCTATCCTAAGCTCGGTGCTTTTAAGTCCATTCCATCGTTTAATTTGTGCGACGGAGACCCCATATTTATTGGCAATTTTGCCCAAATAATCGCCGCTTTTTACACGATAACGGATGCGATTGTTTTGATCTACCAATTCTGGCAGTGGTTGTTCTCTTTGGGCAAAATCGGTGCGCGCCAAACCGTAAAGGCTGTCCTGATTTTCGACCAACAAACCTAAATCATTAACGGGCATTCTCAAAAAATAGGGGCGATCTTCAATGTAGGGAATTAGGCCCAAGGTATATTCCGGATTGAGAAATTCAAGTGTTTCTTGAGGGGTTTGGGTTAGTTGAGCCACATGGGATAGAGCAATGGTCTGCTTGATTTGTACTGTGTCTGTGGTGACATAATGCGGTTGGGTATTGGTTTGTGACAAGCCGTACTCTTTGGCATATTCAAAAATATACATGGTGGCGTAAAATGCAGGTAAATACCCTGCGGTTTCACGAGGTAAAAAGGAACGGATGTTCCAATAATTCTTGCGCCCTCCAGAGCGGCGTATCGCCTTACTGACATTGCCCGGGCCACTATTGTAAGCCGCTAAGGCTAAATCCCAATCGTCCAAAATATCATAGAGCTGGTTGAGGTATTCAGCAGCGGCAACAGTTGATTTTAAGGGATTGCAGCGCTCATCCACATAGCTGTTTACTTTTAAATCAAACATCTTGCCTGTTTGGAACATAAATTGCCACAATCCGCGCGCACCAACTCGCGAAGTCGCTGTCGGCACCAAAGCAGATTCCACAATGGCCAAATACTTCATTTCTAAAGGCAGCCCATGCTGGGCAAAAACCTCTTCAAACATGGGGAAATAATAATGACTCAACCCCATAAGTCGCTCCAATTGTGGCCTTCTGTTTTTGAGATAACTGCGGACAATTTGTTCGAGAGACGAGTTGTATGTAATGTGAAAAGGTGTTTTTTGGTCTAGGGCTTCGAGCCTGGCTTTAAACGTTTCGCTAGACCACAGGCTGTCCTGTAAAGCAATGCTGTCCCATTGAGTATTTATGGCTTGTTGTTGCTCATCAAACCGGTGGGTGTCGCTGAGCAGCGCGTACCATGCCCGCTCAATGTCTGCCGCCTCTGGGTTGTTCTTCAATCCAGGGGCAATAGAGTCTTGAGGCTTTTCGCTCGCCTGATTCGGCTCATCTTGTTTTTGAGGGCTTGTAACGGTTGTTGTATTTGATGATCGATGGGATTCAGCAAGGGGGTTGATTTCATTTTGTCCGAGCATCACAAAAGGCCCAAAACATAAAATGTAAATGGCTAATCTCAATATTTTTCGTGGTGCAACAGCTCTGCAAGTCATTATTTAATCGTTTAGAATTGCCGCAATCCCTGGAAGGGTTTTTCCTTCGAGCATTTCAAGCATAGCGCCGCCGCCTGTTGAAACATAGCTTACTTTGTCGTCGTAATTGAACTGTTTTACTGCTGCTACAGAATCGCCGCCACCCACTAACGAAAAGGCTCCTTTTTCAGTGGCTTGGGCAATGGCCTCACACAGGGCAATGGTGCCATGGGCAAAAGTGGACATTTCAAAAACCCCAACGGGCCCATTGAATAAAATCGTTTTGGACTGGGCAATTACATCGGCAAAATTCTTACGTGTTTCAGGACCAGCATCAAGCCCCATCCATTGATCAGGTATCGCGTTAATTTGAGCAATTTCGGTGTAGGCGTCATTGCTAAATTCTTGAGTAATTACCGTGTCGATCGGGAGGTGAACCGCAACCCCTTTTTCTTTGGCTTTGGCCAAAATGCTTAATGCTAATTCTTGCTTGTCGTCCTCTACCAGTGATGTCCCGATTGATCCCCCTAGTGCTTTAATAAATGTGAAGGCCATTCCTCCCCCGATGATCAAATGGTCCACAGAATCTAAAATACGTTCAATGATGGTAATTTTCGAAGACACTTTCGCGCCCCCTATGATTGCCGTAACCGGAGACTCACCGTCGTGCATTACCTTATTGACATTAATGATTTCTGAGGCCAATAAATTTCCAAAACAACTTTTTCCCTTAAAATACTGGGCAATAATTGCGGTAGAGGCATGAGCTCTGTGTGCGGTGCCAAAAGCATCATTCACATAGATATCGCCTAAGCCCGCCAAAGCTTTTGAAAATTCTTGGTCCCCTTGTTCTTCTTCAGGATAGTAGCGCAAATTTTCCAAAAGTAAAACTCCTCCTTGGGGCAATTGCTTGACGGATTCCTGCACCTCTTCGCCAATACAGTCGGAAACAAAAGCCACCGGCACACCCAATATCTGGGAAACCTTTGTGACAATGTGGCTTAGCGAGAATTCTGATTCCTTTGATTTTGGTCGTCCTAGGTGCGACATTAACACACAGCTTCCCCCTTGGTTTAAAATATGCGTAATGGTCGATTTAGCCGCCTCGATTCGGGTGGCATCAGTGACCTCTAGGTCTGCGTTCAGCGGGACGTTAAAATCTACCCGTATTAGGGCGCGCTTAGCGTTAAAATCAAAATCGTTGAGGGTCTTCATCGCTGGTTTGTTTTGCCACAAATATAAGTTTTTCCCGGGTCTATGCCTTGTGAAAAATCCGTAGATTTGTTTGGTGGAGTATTCGCAAATCATCGGTTTAACCCATCTTAAAAACCACCTGCAAACCAGCGCTGCGCATGGTCGCGTTGCGCATGCCCAATTGTTTAGCGGCCCAACAGGCAGTGGATTGCTTCCTTTGGCTTTAGCCTATGCTAAGACGCTCTTGTGCGCGGATTTAGACCCGGGGAGTTCGGGCCATCAAAGGGTGGCGCAACAAGTCGACGCTCTAGTGCATCCTGATTTACATTTTATGTATCCTGTCAATACGACGGACTCGGTAAAAAAATCTCCAGCCGTCCTTGATTTTTTGCCTCAATGGCGCAGTTTTGTTCAAAGCACACCTTATGGCTCATTAATGGCATGGTACCAACATATCGGATTAGCGGGAAAACAAGGCAGCATCTCGGTGTCGGATACCGAACAAATGGCGAGAACCCTTGCCCTAAAATCTTATGAAGGCGGGTTTAAAATTATGATCATTTGGATGGCTGATAAGATGAACACGGAATCCTCAAACAAGATTTTGAAACTTCTGGAGGAACCGCCAGAAAAAACGGTTTTTCTCTTATTAACCGAGGAGGAAGACAAAATCTTAAAGACCATTTATTCACGCTGTCAGTTACTGAGCTTGCCTTTGCTTTCTCAAAACGATTTGGTTCAAGCGCTGATGCAGGATCATGGACTTTCGCAGCATCAGGCACAGTCAATCGCTAAAACAGCTCATGGCGATTACCACAAAGCACAACAACTCATAGACGCACAAGGCGAGGAGCCTTTGTTTGAACAATGGTTTCTACAATGGGCGCGAGGGGCATTCAAAGCGAAGGGAAACAAAAAGGCAATTCAGGAATTACTTAGTTGGAGCGATCAGATGGCTGGCCTTGGAAGAGAAACTCAAAAATCCTTTTTGACTTATTGCAGTGGATTAATTCGCCAGGCGTTTTTGGTCCATTACAAAACAACCGAACTGGTCTATTACAATGAATACCATGAGGATTTTCATTTAGCCAAACTTGCTCCATTCATTCACCAAAACAATATTCGGCCAATTCAAAGCGCACTTCAACAGGCCGAGGAGCACATTGAACGCAATGGCAATGCAAAAATCATTTTTACAGATCTTGCAGTACAATTAACCAGGCTTTTACATCAAAGCGCTGATTAATTGCTTTTAGTGATCGTAAAATTAATTTTTAATAGAAAATGGTTATTGAAAAGGAGTGGTTTTAGAGCGCTTTAAGCCTTTTTTTGTTTTTTTCTACATCAACCCTTAAGGAAGACAGGGTTGGGGCTAATAAAGGCCGCTAAATTCGTTTTTTCATTACATAAGTCAAGGAAGATGGCTCGTTGCTAAACAAGGCGTGGATATTTGACACAAGTCCAGTCAGGATTCCTCTGAGTGGATTTCCCTTATTTTTTCGGTAGCGCTCTGAAAGCAGGCTAACATATATGGCATCAAACCACATCGGATGTTTTTGAGTAATCTCAAAATCCTGTTCAAATATTGTTTTTATGCTCTCTTGAGAAAAGTGCCATAAATGTCGGGGCACATCGTATGCCGCCCAATGATGACGATAAAACTTTGCGTCCCACGATTTATAATTCGGCACCGCGACCAGCAATACCCCTCGCGCTGACAAGTGTCTGCTAAGCCATTTTGCCATCTCTCCTGGGTCCTCTAAATGCTCCAACACATGCCACAAGGTTATCACATCATAGGTCTGGTCGATCAATTTGGACTGCGCGCCGAATATGGAAAGCCCCTTTTTCTCAGCCACCGACCGCCCAAGCTCATTAACCTCTAGACCTTGGCCTTGCCAAGAAAGCTCATTTGCCGCTTTAAGAAAATCTCCAGCACCTGACCCATAATCCAATAATTTTCTCCCAGGAGGATCTGCATTTTTGAGCCATTTAAGCTTAATTCGAATGTTCCAATGACGCACATAACGATAGGCTCGCGCGATCAAGCCCGAGCGTTTGTCGTTGTGGGAAATATAATCAGGATGGTTGTAATACGGCGCTAATTCGGTAGGGCGTGGTGTTGTTTGATAGGCCTGGTATTCATTATTCCAGGCTAAAACAAAAGACTCGTCCGTAAGCATGTAATCCCTGACATTTTTTGGAACATAAGATTCAGTTGTGCCGGTTTTTGTCATTGTATACTGCTTTGTTTCACGTGAAACA
>CALJFV010000175.1 GCA_938074515.1 uncultured Flavobacteriaceae bacterium | reverse complement strand
TCACATAGCATTTGCCAGGGAACAATATTTGAATGATGCTCCGCTTGACCAACGATAATTTCATCTTTTGGATTGAGTAAACTGCGAAAACCATGGGCCACGAGATTTATCCCATGCGTGGTCCCCGCTGTAAAAATAATTTCTTCGCGAAGGCGGGCATTAAAGAAGTTTTTTACCAAATCGCGCGCATGCTCATAAGCATCGGTTGCTTCTTGAGAAAGCGCATGCACCCCGCGGTGGATATTGGCATTTTGATAACTGTAATAGTGCACTAATGCATCAATCACTTGTTGGGGTTTTTGACTGGTCGCTGCATTGTCAAAATAAATCAAAGGCCTATTGTGCACTTGCCGGAGCAATATTGGAAAATCGGCTCTTATTTTGTCAATTTCGAATCCCACAGCGATTAAAGGTCAAAACCAATTTGCACATTCATTTTGTGTGCAATGAGTTTGTTAATTCTCTTTTTGAGTTCAGGAATACGCACACTTTCTAAAACATTGTTCGCAAAGGCATACATCAAAAGGGCTTTAGCCTCTTTTTCAGCGATTCCGCGTGCACGCATGTAGAACAAAGCCTCTTGATCTAGTTGACCGATCGTACATCCATGAGAACATTTTACATCATCAGCAAAAATTTCGAGCTGAGGTTTGGAGTTAATGGTCGCCTTATCGCTAATTAGAATATTGTTGTTTTGCTGAAAAGCATCGAGTTTTTGTGCTTCTTTTTCAACATATATTTTTCCGTTAAATACACCAACGGCGCGATCGTCAAACACACCCTTGTAATCTTGGTGGCTCGTACAGTTCGGCGCGATATGATGCACCAGGGTATTATGGTCGACATGTTGTGCGTCTTCAATTAGTGTGATGCCATTCATGATCGATGAGGCGTGCTCTCCGTGTTGATAGAAATTCAAATTATTTCTTGTCAATTTGCACCCAAAAGAAAAGGTATGCACAGAGGCTATTGAATCCCGCTCTTGCTTGATATAAGTACTGTCGATTAATGAAGCCTCCTTTTGATCGTTTTGGATTTTGTAATAATCTACATGAGCACGAGGGCCCACGAAGATCTCGGTAACTGAATTAGTCAAAACCGCATTTGACGATAAGGATTGATGACGCTCAATAATCTGGACCTGTGCATTTTCCTCAACCACGATTAAGTTTCTGGGTTGTAACATTAAGTCCGTTTCCGCACCCGTGTAAAAATTTATTATTTCTACAGGTTTTTCAACCTCCTTATGTTTGGGGATGTAGAGGTAAGCACCTTCACGCGCAAAAGCCGTATTCAGGCTGCTCATTCCGTCATCAGGAGCAATTTTATTGAAGTAATTTTCAATAACTGGAAGATATTTTTCTTTGCTTAGGGCCGCAGAAAGCAAACAAATGTCCACACCATCGTGTGTTGTTTGAGATAAAAAAGAACTGTACTTGCCATCAACAAAAACAACCTTGTAGGTGTCGATATCGTGTAAAAAATACTTGCGAACGTCTTTGAGCTCAACGGCATTTTCCTGTTTAGGGAATATGCTGAGCTCGGTTTTTAAAAGACTTTTCAGTGAGGTGTATTTCCAGGCTTCGGACTTTTTGGTCGGAAAGCCTTTTTCTTCAAAAGACTTGATGGCTGCATTGCGAATATCGTATATAGGCCCTGGGCTATCGATAAAATCGTCTACAGCCAAGAAAGAGGAAATAAACTTTTCTTTAAGTTCCATAAGTTTAATTGAGTTCTTCTTTAATCCAATCGTAACCTTTAGACTCTAGTTCTAGAGCTAATTCTTTGGTGCCTGATTTTACGATTTTTCCATCCATAAGTACATGAACAAAATCAGGAACGATATAATCTAAAAGTCTTTGATAGTGAGTAATGACAATTACCGCGTTGTCTTTATTTCGCAATTTATTGACCCCATTGGCTACAATTTTCAAAGCGTCAATATCCAGGCCCGAATCGGTTTCATCCAAAATGGCCAATTTTGGATTGAGCATGGCCATTTGAAAAATTTCATTGCGTTTCTTTTCTCCTCCAGAAAACCCCTCGTTCAACGAACGCGACAAGAATTTTCGATCAATATTTAAAAGCTCAGCAACTTCTTTAATCTTTTTGAGCATTTCACCTGCAGGCATGTCCTCTAAACCTTGTGCTTTTCGAGTCTCATTGATGGCCGTTTTGGTGAAATTAGTTACGGTCACCCCGGGAATTTCAACGGGATATTGAAAGGATAAAAACACGCCTTTGTGGGCGCGCTCCTCTGGAGCCAAGTCAGCAAGATCTTCTCCTTCGAATAAAATCTGGCCCTGAGAAACCTCGAAGTCTTCCTTTCCGGCAATAATTGAGGCGAAGGTGCTCTTCCCGGCGCCATTTGGCCCCATTATCGCATGAATTTCACCCGGATTAACCTCTAGGTTAATGCCTTTCAATATATCTTTTTCTTCCACGCCAGCGTGGAGATTCTTAATTGCTAACATCAGTCTTTTTTTGATCTTGAATTTTTATATCAACTTTTGAAGGTTGATCCCCCACACTAACGATTTCTTTGATGGTAATCATTTGTTCCCATACTTCTTGACCCTGGTCTAAAGCAGGATTTTTCGAAACTGTGCCACGCACCATAACCGGGACCATGTCGTAGACGTCGGTTTTTACCTCGGCGACACGATCGCCCAATTCTTTTGCCATATCGTCCATCGCGACGGCATAAATAAATGAGGCTCCTTTTAACACAGCGCCCTCCTGAGAATAATAATATTCGCCAGCTATAGTGGCGCCAATATTTTCAGCAACAGCACCTTCCTGTTTTACTTTTTTTGACGATTTATCCTGACAACTTGTGACTAAAATAGTGGCGCAAAGCGCGATTCCAAGAGCGATTTTTGTATTCATATGTCGATAATTTATGGTCTTTATTTATCCTACAGAACCTTCAAGGCTTATTTCTAAAAGCTTTTGGGCTTCTACGGCAAACTCCATGGGGAGTTTATTTAAAACTTCTTTGCTAAAGCCATTGACAATCAGCGCTATGGCTTTTTCGGTATCGATGCCACGTTGGTTGCAGTAAAAGATTTGATCTTCACCAATTTTACTGGTTGTGGCTTCGTGCTCCACTTGAGCTGTTTTATTGTTTACTTCGATGTAGGGAAAGGTATGTGCCCCACATAGGTTGCCCATGAGCAATGAGTCACACTGTGAAAAATTACGGGCGTTGGTGGCCCGTGGACTAATCTTGACTAATCCCCGGTAGCTATTTTGGGACTTGCCCGCTGAGATTCCTTTAGAGATGATTGTACTGCGCGTGTTTTTACCCAAATGAACCATCTTAGTTCCTGTATCGGCTTGTTGGTGATTATTGGTCACCGCGATGGAATAAAACTCTCCAATAGAGTGGTCTCCTTTTAAAATACAACTGGGATATTTCCAGGTAACTGCGCTTCCTGTTTCAACTTGCGTCCAAGAAATTTTAGCGCTAGTTTCGCAAATTCCACGCTTAGTCACAAAGTTATAAACTCCGCCTTTTCCATTTTTATCTCCTGGAAACCAGTTTTGAACTGTAGAGTATTTTATTTCTGCACCATCCAAAGCGATAAGCTCCACAACGGCGGCGTGTAATTGATTTTCATCCCGCGACGGTGCCGTGCAGCCCTCGAGATAACTCACGTAACTTTCCTTGTCTGCAATGACCAAGGTGCGTTCGAACTGACCTGTTCCCGCTTGATTGATTCTAAAGTAAGTAGAAAGCTCCATGGGACAACGGACACCTTTTGGGATATGACAAAATGACCCATCACTAAAAACAGCGCTATTTAAGGCCGCATAGTAATTGTCTTTTTGAGGGACAACACTGCCAATGTACTGTTTTACTAAATCGGGATACTCTCTAATGGCCTCAGATATTGAGCAAAAGATAATGCCTTTTTCAGCCAAGGTCTCTTTAAATGAAGTGGCTACTGAAACAGAGTCCATTACAATATCCATGGCCACCCCTGCTAATTTCTTTTGTTCATCAAGTGAGATTCCCAATTTATTAAAGGTTTCGAGCAGTTCAGGATCGACTTCGTCAATACTGTTGTATTTCGCCTTTTTAGACGGGGCGGAATAATAAGATATATTCTGAAAGTCCGGCTTTTTGTAGGTTACATTAGCCCACTCGGGCTCGGTCATTTCTTCCCAAATTCTGTAAGCCTCCAGACGCCACTGTGTCATCCATTCAGGCTCTTCTTTTTTCTGCGAAATAGCGCGAACGATGTCTTCACTCAGCCCAACTGGAAAGGTATCAGATTCAATATCAGTATAGAATCCGTACTCGTACTCTTTGGTTTCGAGCTCTTTTTTTA
>CALJFV010000174.1 GCA_938074515.1 uncultured Flavobacteriaceae bacterium | reverse complement strand
TACATCTCCAATAGTAGTCGTTCCTCTAATACCACCATAACTTGTACCTCCAGCAGCAGGCGCAGTATTAAAAGTGTGTAAGGTTGTTAAAGTATTTGCACTTACATCATATTTTTATCGACGCATTCGGGTATAACTTGGCGGAATTATCTCTACAGAAAACGCTCTAATCTCTGGGCCATAAACAATCTCAAAAGAATAGTCCTTAGAACGATATAGGTCTGTGCCAAAATACATGTCAAAAGACGCTTTTTGAGGGGGAAGCACGAGCTCAAATTGGTCAATCCCTTTGGGAGCCATCGTTTGACGCTGGCCTCCAAAGACCACAAACACCTCGCTCGGTAAAACTGCTCCTTTGGCCTCTATGCGCAATCGAATCTCTTGATTGCTCCTGGCTTTTAACTCTTGGTTTAAAAGCGTTAAATTATATGGCGCGGGACGCACGAATTCTTGATTATACGCCGCGACCCGATTGTATCCCTCAAATAAAGAAGAAAGGTCTCCAAACATCCAAATCAACATCAGCAGTGTGACGGGAAGAATAATCCAGCGCAAATGCTTTACATTGTCTTTAAAATCAATTGCTTGACTAAAATAGAATGGAGAAAGTGTCTTTGATTTTTGAGCAATACTAGCCAACACAAGTTCGGTGTCTTGTGCTTGTTTTAGTAAATCTAAAGTATTGGTTAAGCGGTCCCCTACTTCAGGGATTTGTGTGCCAATAATTCGTGCCGCCTCTTGGTTGCTCATTGGGGTTTTAAGGCCTATAAGCACTCCTAGCGCTGGCCAAATCCAATAAAACCAAAGGCCGACTTCAACCAGGACAAAAGCCCAAAACACCACTGCCCTCAGGGGTTTTGGCAACCAAAATAATTCTTCAACCCAGGCGGTTAGCAAAAAATAAAGCACGCCAATTGCCAAAAAGAAAATCCCTCCCCGCAACAGCTTGTTGAGATAGAATTTTTTTTTAAATTCACGTAGTTTTTTCTCTATAACTTGGAAATCACTCACTTATATAAATTTCACGCCTCTAAATTAATTTAAATTTCGCTCTTGTGCCTTTAAATCCAGGTGATTTAAAATACCTAACCGCCTATTCTACTCCTGCGGTATTTACCCTCTCTATACTGTTGGGTGGGTACTGGGGCTATGCCACGATTATCTATGTCTTTGGTTTGGTTCCTGTTTTGGAATTACTCTTGCCTCAAAGTCAAGAAAATTTAGATGCAGAGGAAAAATCAAAAAAGGGCATTTGGGGTGTTTTTGACCTCTTGCTCTATGCCAACCTTCCTATTGTTTTTGGATTAATTGCCTATTTCTATATCTACCTTGTGCCGCTATACGACTTTAAAGTCCTTCTAGGGTTTGCTCTTTCATTAGGGATTGTCTTGGGGGCAAATGGAATCAATGTCGCCCATGAACTCGGCCACAGAAACACAAAAGCAGAACGATTCCTTGGAAAACTGCTCTTGTGTCCCGCCTTGTATATGCATTTTTATATTGAACACAACTACGGCCACCATCAACACGCTGCGACTCCAGAAGATCCTGCCACTGCAAAATACAATCAACCCGTATATTCCTTTTGGGTTACGTCTATAATTGGACAGCTCAAGAGCGCTTTAAATTTGCAAAAAACACTTCTTCGTGATAAAGTAGGAATTGAGGCCTTGTGGCATAATGATTTGTTCTGGTACGCTACAGGGCAGGGCTTATATTTATTGCTTGTGTTTGTTGTGTTTGGGTTTAAGGCATGTTTGTGGGGGCTTGTCATTGCGATGGTGGCCGTGTTGTTGCTCGAAACAACCAATTATATAGAACACTACGGTTTAATGCGTCCAAAAAAAGTCTCAGGGCGTTATGCTGCTGTTAAAGAGATTCATTCTTGGAATAGCAACCACCTTATGGGACGAATCTTGCTTTATGAGCTAACGCGACACAGCGATCATCACTATCGCTCGAATAAAAAATACCAGCTTCTAGACCATCACGCTTCCAGCCCAGAACTGCCTTTTGGCTATCCAACCTCTATTGTCCTTAGCCTGCTTCCTCCTCTTTGGTTTTTTATTATGAACCCCCGAGTTCCCTCGGAAATGAAGCCTTAGAATTGTATCTTTACGGCCAAAATTATTGACTGTGTCACAAGCCGTTCGTGTTCGCTTTGCTCCTAGCCCAACCGGACCTCTTCATATTGGAGGGGTACGCACTGCATTATTTAATTATCTCTTTGCAAAAAAAAATAAAGGAACCTTTATTCTTCGTATCGAAGATACAGATCAAACACGCTATGTTTCTGGCGCAGAAAATTATATTGAAGACGCCTTGAGCTGGCTCAACATTCCTTACGACGAAGGACCAAATAAGCCAGGAAAAGTTGGGCCATATCGTCAAAGCGAGCGCTCTGGGCATTATAAAGCACACATAAAACAACTCCTAGAGACAGGCTGGGCCTATTACGCTTTTGACTCACCCGAATCCCTTGGGGTGTTGCGAAAAAGCGCAGAGGAAGCTGGAGAAACATTTATGTATAATGCGCAAAACCGCATGTCTCTTGAAAACTCATTGGCTTTAACCACCGAACAAACACAGAGTTTAATTGCTCAGGGCACGCCTTATGTGGTGCGATTTAAATCACCTCAAGGGCGCAGCGTGATGTGTAAAGACCTCATCCGAGGAACCGTAACCGTCGACAGTAGCGTCTTGGATGATAAAATTTTATTTAAAAGTGACGGGATGCCCACCTATCATTTAGCGAATGTGGTCGATGATCATTTAATGGAAATCACCCATGTCATTCGTGGAGAAGAATGGTTGCCATCACTTGCCCTACACGTCTTGTTGTATAAAGCTTTTGGTTGGGAGGCTCCTGAGTTCGCCCATCTCCCTTTGATTTTAAAGCCCTCCGGAAAAGGAAAACTCAGTAAGAGAGATGGTGTTTTGGGTGGGTTTCCTGTATTCCCTCTTCAGTGGCAACAACAGGACGCAGTATTAGATGGGTATCGAGAACAGGGTTACATGCCAGAGGCTGTTATTAACCTATTGGCGATGCTTGGATGGAACTCTGGAACAGAACAAGAAGTATTTTCTTTATCAGAGCTCATTCTAAATTTCTCTTTAGATCGGGTGCAAAAATCCGGTGCCAAATTCGACCCCAACAAAGCTCTGTGGTTCCAAAATCACTATTTTCAGAAACAATCTGATGCTGTGGTGATTGAGGCTTATATGAAGTGGCTCGAGGCAAATCACAAAGACACCGCCCAGCTTGACTTGGCCCGCATCGTGCCTATGGTGAAACAGCGGGCAAGTTTTATCAAAGACCTGTGGGAGGCCTCAGACTTCTTCTTTGAAGCCCCAACACAGTATGATCAGGCCGGGGTAAAACGCGCGGTAAAAGAGAACACGGCAGCAATAATTTCTGAACTTTCTGTGACCCTTGCGGATCAACCATGGGTCTCAGCAGGAGTTTTGTCTGAGTTCGTCAAAAACTGGTGTGCGATCAAAGAAGTTGGTGTAGGGACAGTGATGATGCCTTTACGCTTATTTTTGGTCGGCGCTATGAAAGGCCCCGATGTGTTTGACATAATGTTTGTCCTCGGAAAAATGGAAAGCTTAGAGCGTATTGATCGCGCCTTGAATGTGTTCAGAAACGCAGAATAATGTTGTCGGCATTATCAATTTCTTAACAAACCTCATCGTAAATATTGCTTATCTTGGAGGAAACAACATCCACCATGAACACTTTTCTTTTTTACTTCTATTTGGTCCTCGCTCTTTTTGTATTCTGGACCTTTATTTTTATCGTAAAACAACAAACCGCAGTCATCATAGAACGCTTTGGTCGGTTTCAAAGCATCCGTGGCTCAGGGCTTCGCTTTAAAATACCGATAATTGACCGCATTGCGGGGCGGGTGAATTTAAAAATTCAACAACTTGATGTCCTGGTAGAAACCAAAACCAAGGATGATGTTTTTGTGCGTCTTAAAATTTCAGTGCAGTTTCAGGTCATTAAAACGAAAGTGTACGATGCTTTTTATCAGCTCGAGAATTCTAATGATCAAATCACTTCTTATGTTTTTGATGTCGTACGGGCAGAGGTGCCGAAAATGAAGCTGGACGATGTGTTTGAGCGCAAAGATGACATTGCCATTGCTGTTAAGCGTGAACTCAATGAATCCATGCTAGATTATGGATACGATATTATTAAAACATTAGTCACAGACATTGATCCCGATGTACAAGTTAAAGCAGCCATGAACCGTATTAATGCAGCGGAGCGCGAAAAAGTGGCCGCAGAGTACGAGGCTGAGGCGGAACGAATTAAAATTGTGGCAAAGGCACGAGCCGAAGCAGAAAGCAAACGCCTCCAAGGGCAGGGGATTGCTGATCAAAGGCGTGAAATCGCAAGGGGTTTAGAAGAGTCTGTCGAAGTGTTGAATAATGTTGGGATCAACTCTCAGGAAGCTTCCGCTTTACTTGTGGTCACTCAGCACTATGATACCCTTCAATCTGTTGGAGAAGCCACTCAGAGTAATTTAATTTTGATGCCCAATTCACCCCACGCTGGGAGTGATATGTTGTCTCAATTAATCACCTCCTTTTCAGCCAGCAATCAAGTAGCCCAAACCTTTGGGATTAAGTCTGACGCAGAAAAGCCCAATCAAAAGACAGGAACAGGCTCAAAACCCAAGAAAGGGGCTCCTCAGCAAAACGAATAATGCGTTTTACGGCTACGCTTGCTCAAGTTTTCCCCATGAATCGCGCAAAGAAACTGTTCGATTAAAAACAAGAGTGTCCGCAGTAGTGTCTGGATCTAAGACAAAGTACCCTGTGCGCTGAAACTGCACGGGTTGGCCTATGTCAAGTGTTTTCAACCCAGGTTCTACCTTGGCTGTGATGACCTCCAATGAGTGTGGATTCAGGTGTTCCATGAAGTCTGATTCTTTGTCTGCATCTGGTGCCGCGCTGGCAAATAATCGATCATAAAGGCGCACCTCAGCATTCAATGCGTGGTCACGGGACACCCAGTGAATTGTTCCTTTTACTTTACGTAGGGCCTCAGGGGTGTCTGTGCCGCTTTTACTTAAAGGATCGTAAGTGGCGTGGATTTCTGTTATCTCGCCATTGGCGTCTTTCACCACTGACTCACCTTTAATGATATACCCGTTTTTAAGGCGCACTTCTTTTCCCAATGACAACCTGAAAAACTTTCGGTTCGCCTCTTCTTTAAAATCTGATCGCTCTATCCATAGATATTTTGAAAAAGGAAGCGCTCTACTGCCTGAGTTAGTATCCTCTGGATTGTTTTCGGCAGTTAACCACTCTGTATTGTCTTCTGGATAATTGTCCAAAACCAGTAATATGGGGTCCAAAACCGCCATTACTCGATCCGTAATTTTATTCAGATCTTCGCGAGCACAAAATTCCAGATGGGCCACATCTATGAGGTTTTCTCTTTTGGCAACTCCGATACTTTCTGCAAAAGCACGAATGGCGTTAGGGGTGTAGCCTCTTCTTCTCAGGCCAGAAATTGTGGGCATGCGGGGGTCGTCCCAACCATTGACAACACCCTCCTGAACCAAGCGCATTAGTTTTCGCTTGCTCACTACAGTGTGGCTTAAATTACGCCGGGCAAACTCCCTTTGCTTTGGTCGGATTTTATCAGAATCATGGACCTGGTCTAAAAACCAATCATATAATTCTCTATGGGGCAGAAACTCAAGGGTACAGAAACTGTGGGACACCTGTTCGATATAATCACTTTCTCCATGGGCCCAATCATACATAGGATAAATATGCCACTTGTCTCCTGTGCGGTGGTGGCTTTTATGGAGTATGCGGTACATAACTGGATCCCGCATAAGCATATTGCTCGCACTCATGTCGATTTTAGCTCTCAAGACGTGGCTCCCTTCTGGGCATGAACCATTCTTCATTTGTTCAAAAAGGGCCAAGTTTTCTGCCACGGTGCGCGCCCTGTAAGGGCTATTAACTCCTGGCTGACTTGGGGTTCCTTTTTGATTGGCAATTTCTTCCGAGCTTTGCGAATCAACATAAGCCTTACCTTGTTCGATAAGCATCACAGCCCATTGATAAAGCTGTTCGAAATAATCCGACGCATAGCATTCGTTGGCCCACTCAAAGCCCATCCAAGAAACATCTTTTTTTATTGCGTCCACAAACTCTTGTTCCTCTTTGGCTGGATTGGTGTCGTCAAACCTTAAATTAACCGGTGCGTTATAACGCAAGCCTAACCCGAAATTAAGGCAAATCGCAGAGGCATGACCAATATGTAGGTAGCCGTTGGGTTCGGGCGGAAAACGAAAACACAATTGGTTTTGCTTGTATCCGGAGCGCAAATCGTCCTCGATAATGTGCTCAATAAAGTTTAAACTGCGCGATTCGCTCATAGCAAGGTTTTAAGGGGGTAAAGATACCAAAATATCTCCCATAACAATAAGCCCTTTGGAGGGATCGACTGTAGCAAACCCATGGCTTTCTTTAAGTCCTCTTTGAGCATAGGTATGGGTTAATTTAGTTATTTTTGTTCCCTGATATCGATGGCCACTTTGCACTAGAATTTATATGGGAGAAATTAAATTAAACGACATTCGGGTATACGCTCATCACGGGTGTCTTCCTGAAGAGACTATTATTGGTAGCGATTATCTCGTTCAATTACACATTGGTGCTGATCTCACAGCATCAGCCCAGAGTGATCGCCTAGATGAAACAGCTGATTATGTGATGCTCCACAAAATTGTCGTAGACCAAATGAAGGTTCCTTCAAAATTATTGGAACACGTGGCCTTGCGTATTAACCAGACCATTCTCCAAGAAGTCAAATGTGTGGCGTGGAGCGAAGTGACCGTTTCTAAGATCAACCCTCCTATTGGCGGTGATGTAGATCGCGTGAGTGTAATCTTGCGCTCAACGCGTGATAATTAAAAGGGGTTTAGTTAAAGAAACTTATTATATTTGCCGTCTTAATAATGGCGTCTTGGCCGAGTGGCTAGGCAGAGCTCTGCAAAAGCTTGTACAGCGGTTCGAATCCGCTAGACGCCTCCAATAGGGTTTTTTCATTTGAAGAGACCCTATTTTTTTTGTTCTAAGGCGCTAGGCAGCCTGTCGCGCATGCTTTTTTGAATTTTTTCGGGCAAAACCCCTTGAATCAAGAGTAGTGCTCCAAAGACGATAATGGTGATGCTCACAAATTTCTTTGTTTTATAAATAACGCGCGGAGTCATTTTACTTCTTAAGTTTTTTGCCAAGCTTATTTTTATGAGATCGGTTGTAAAAAAGACCCCTATGACTGTTGCTAAAAATAAGATAACGCCCTGATCGCTGCTAGTCAACGCGTTGGCAACAATAATGGTCCCGATCCAACCGGCCAGCACACCGAAATTCACAAAATTCAATAGAAAGCCCTTTACAAAAAGGCTTGGTAAATTTTTTTTCACTGTCACCGCATAGTGCTCACGCGCAATTTTTATAAAAGACTTAGCTGTGCGCACATAAGAAATCACGCCATAGGTTATTAAAACCGCGCCCCCGAAAACCAATAGTCCAGGTTCGTCCCTTAAATTATTGAGTATTTTACTGGTACTGAAATAGGCAATAAAAATAAAAATGAGGTCCGCGAATATAGCCCCGAGATCAAAAAACAAACCGGCCTTAAAACCTTTGGTAATACTGGTTTCAAGCAGTGTGAAAAAGACCGGGCCCACTGCAAATGCAAGCAGGAACCCATAAAGCGCAGCATACCACAAGCCTTCAAACATTTGGCTAAGTTACAAATTAACCACACAGTGGTGTGTGTTGTTTCTCTAGGATAACATTAAAAAATCCAATTGCCGTTTTATCAAATCCGCTCGTTTCACGCGAATCTGAACCGTATCACCAAGGCGATATATTTTATGATTACGTTGGCCGATCATGGCATATTCCTGGTTGTCGAAAACATAATGGTCGTCTTTCAAGTCTTGTAGACGAACCATTCCCTCACATTTATTTTGTTCTAATTCAACATAGACCCCCCAGTCTGTTACCCCCGATATTACGCCATAAAAATCCTGCCCTTCATGCTCGGACATAAACTTTACCTGCATATATTTTATGCTATCACGTTCGGCATTCGCGGCGAGTTGTTCCCGATCACTTGAATGTTTACACTGTTCTTCGTAGGTCTGATCAGAAGGAGAGGAGCCTTGTTTTAAATAATGTTCTAATAAGCGATGCACCATGACGTCTGGGTAACGCCGTATAGGGGATGTGAAGTGGCTATAATAATCAAAAGCCAACCCATA
>CALJFV010000173.1 GCA_938074515.1 uncultured Flavobacteriaceae bacterium | reverse complement strand
ATAAAGATCAACCCTGTTCCAGCACCAATTTGAAGCAAAATATTAAATGTGTCCAAGGCACTTTCAAATTGAAGGGCCAAAAGTCCCGCTAAAACCATTAAAATAACTGTGGACCATCGACCGACCCACACCAATTGTTTTTCTGAAGCCTCCGGGCGTATAAACCGCTTGTAAAAATCAAGGGCAATGTAGGATGAGCCCCAATTCAAATGGGTCGAAATTGTACTCATAAATGCGGCAATTAGTGAGCTAACCACAAGCCCCAAAAGGCCAGGGGGGAGGTAGGTCAACATGGCTGAATATCCTAAATCATGACCTTCAGTAGCGTTTGGAAAAGCGGTTTTTATATCCGAGAGTTCTGGATACAATATAAGCGAGGCTAAGGCGATTAGAATCCATGGCCATGGTCTCAGGGCATAATGAGTGATATTAAATAGCAGGGTAGCCCCGACAGCGTGTCGCTCGTTCTTCGCAGAAAGCATTCTCTGGGCTACATAGCCTCCGCCTCCTGGTTCTGCTCCAGGATACCAAACCGACCACCATTGAACGGCAATAGGAATAAGCAATAAAGTCCAAAGCGTATCCCGATTTTCAAAGTCAGGTAAAAAATTAAGTTTATCCACCACATTGGCATGGGTCAAAAGGGCCTCAAGCCCCCCCACTTGAGGTAAATTTATAATATAATAAGCCGCCCATACCGACCCGACCATAGCCACAATAAACTGCAGAAAATCTGTAAAGATAACCCCGCGCAATCCACCCAAAGAACTGTAAAGTACGGTAACAACAGAGGCGTAAACCACGGCTTCCCAAGGTTTGAGATCAAATAAAATGCCCCCGATTTTAATGGCTGCAAGGCAGACAGCGGCCATGATCATTACATTAAAAAACACGCCTAGATAGATGGCTCTAAAACCTCTCAAAAAGGCTGCGGCCTTACCGCTATAGCGCATTTCGTAAAAGGCTAAATCTGTCAATACTTCTGAACGGCGCCAGAGCCTTGCGTAAACAAACACGGTCAACATCCCTGTCAGTAAAAAGGCCCACCAAACCCAATTGCCCGAAATTCCATTTTGACGAACAATATCAGTGACCAGGTTTGGCGTATCGGCACTGAAGGTGGTGGCCACCATTGAAATTCCAAGAAGCCACCAAGGCATATCCTGCCCAGATAGAAAAAATTCCTTGGTATTGCTGCCTGAACGCTTTGCTACACGCCAGCCAATGATGAGAAAAATCAAAAAAAACAGCCCAATTAGGAGCCAATCAAGAGCGGTAAGTTGCATAAGGTTAATATTTAAAAATCAATTCTACTCGGCGATTTTTCAGGCGACCACGAGTATTACTGTTGGTGTATAATGGTTGTTGTTCTCCGGCAGAGAATGCTTTTAGCCTATCAGAATCAATGCCTTGGGAAATAAAAAATTGACGCATTTGTCGTGCCCACTTTAATGCCAATCGATAATTGTCTTGATCATGTCCCACATGATCGGTATGCCCCCATAATTCAATATAATTTCGAGCATCGAGTTCAAGCCACTGCCTAACGCCTGGGGTTAATTCCATGAGATCACTTTTAAGGACCACTCCTTGATCTGAAAAGCTTGGATGGTATACAATGGAGTTGTATTTAGGAAGATTTGGATTTTTCCGGACGGGAGCTGAATTAATAACTGCTTCAGAAACGACCAACTCCTCTTCAGTAGGGTCAGCGAGTGGTATTGAGGGTTTTATAAAAATAGAGGGGACGCTTGAATTTTCTTCAAAGAGTCTTTGTAAATCGCCACGACATTTAATTCGATCTGGATTAAAGCCTAAAGCAACCAACTCATTTTTTACTCGAACACTACGCTGTACCCCAAGGTTGGGCTCAGCAATGGGTTCACTTGGATCATAATGGCCAATTATTTCTAGGGCAAAGTCAGAGTTCTTCTCCATATTATACAGCAGCAGTTCAGACAAATCATTCCAGTTTTTTTGCCAGATTATTTCAGGAGTATTTCGTACAATATCTAAAGCATTTGGTCCCAAGACCACGGGGTCAACTCTATGGACCACTGGACTTGTTTCCAAAACTGGATCTGCTGATGTCTGATTATCCAGGGCGGCTAAATTGTTGTCCTCTTTTTGGATAGACACCAAAACAGAATCGCGCTCCGCAGTGAATAAATCCTGATCCATGGCCTCAGATTCTTCAGCATTAAGGTCGTTTTTAGTCACGACAGGTTTTTGTTCGAGGTACTGGTTTAAAGCGAATCCAAACCCCGACCACAGGAGTATGAGAAATAAAAAATTTTTAAGAGGAACCGGCATTCTTAGACTAAAAAAACTTTGTCTAAATTTACAAAAATGAACGAGGCTAACTTAATCCTGAACAAGGGAATTTAAAGTCACCTAAATTGGAGCAGCCACAACACAATACAATAAAAATTTCGCTCGTCGGTCGACTACATGAATTTCGGCGGCTTTTGCTTTTAACATTACCCAAAATAGAGCAGGAGTGGTTATGGCAACAGCCCAACCCCCATATATCTTCCATAGGTGTTCAACTCAAACACATGGAGGGTAACCTAAGACAATACATGTTAGTGAACTTGACCCGCCAAAAAGACCAGCGTGAGCGGCAAAAAGAATTTGAAACAAATCCACAAATCAGTCTTGATGCGTTGTCGGAGGCTTTACTAACGCTGCTACAACAGGTAAAATCCATAATTGATGACACGCCCAACTCCGTCTGGAACGAAGTTTACACCGTGCAAACTTTTTCATTGACACGACTTGAGGCTTGTGTCCATGGTGTAGAGCACCTTAATTATCATTTAGGTCAAATAGCTCTATTAATTAAATATTACAAACCTCAGGACCTGAG
>CALJFV010000172.1 GCA_938074515.1 uncultured Flavobacteriaceae bacterium | reverse complement strand
GGCCCTGCTGAGTAAGGGCTTTTTGGACAAGGCAATAAGCATTATTGATGAGAATCTCAATTATTTTGAGGCCCATTGCCAAGAGGGCCCGGTATTGGGGATCGAGCCGTCCGCATTATTTGGGGTTCGCGACGAATATTTGCGATTGGCCTCTGATCAATCACTCGCTGAAAAATGGAAGTCAAAGGCGTTTATTGTGGAAGAATTCTTAGCCGGAGAAATACGCTTAGGGCGAATAACAAAAGAATTATTTATAGATCAGCCGTTAAAGCTAAAGCTTCATTTGCATTGTCATCAAAAGTCTTTAGGTGAGGTCAAAGACACTTTTGACTTACTTAATTTGCCAGCGGGGTATCGCCCGACAATTATTCCTTCGGGTTGCTGCGGGATGGCCGGTAGTTTTGGTTTTGAAAATGAACATTATCAGACCAGTATTGCGATGGCCGAGCTGCATGTTTTGCCTGCTGCAAGGCGGGCCGGGCCTGAAACAATAATTGTTGCCAATGGGACTTCTTGTCGCCATCAAATAGAGGATGGAGCACAGCGAAAGGCCTTGCACCCGATAACAGTGATGCGTCGTGCTTTAGCCGAGACAGGATTTTAGGTGAGTCTGCGTTTATAAGCCGTCATTGCAGACAGTATATGAGACCAATCATTGTCTTCTTCTAGTTCTTCAGGAGTTAAAGATTCAGATTCTTTTCTATGACTTTCGTCCCAGTAATACAGTCGCCAGGATTCATTGTGATATTCTAAGGCTGATAAATTTTCTATCCAATCGCCGCTATTTAGGTACAGGGTTCGTCCTTTTGAAGTTCTGAATTCCTGAATTTTTGGGTGATGAATATGTCCACACACTACAAAGTCAAAATTGTTGTCAATGGCTAAATCGGTGGCAGTTTCTTCAAAATTTGAAATAAAACTCACGGCACTTTTTACGCTATTCTTGATTTTTTTAGACAGAGAATAACGTTCTCGCCCCATCTTCATCAAGACAAAATTAATAAGCCTATTGAGTACAATGAGCAAGTCATAACCCCAACCGCCGAGTTTGGCGACCCATTTCGCATGTTTCATGGTGGCGTCAAAGACATCTCCATGAAAAAACCATGCTTTTTTACCGTCTAGCTCGAGTGTGAGTTTGTTGATGATACGAATATTGCCCATTTTTGTGCCGGCAAAGCGCCTCAAAGCTTCATCGTGATTGCCCGTGATGTAGTATATTTTTGTGCCCTTAGCTGCAAAGGAAAACAGTTTTTTGATAACGAGAATATGGGCTTTTGGAAAATAGTGTTTTCGAAACTGCCAAATATCAAAGATATCTCCATTGAGCACCAATTGCTTTGGTTTGATCGAATTGAGATAATTCAAAACTTCCTTGGCATGACAGCCATAAGTCCCCAAATGAATATCGGATAGGACGACTAAATCAATTTTTCGCTTCATATGTGAATAATGACAAATTACCGCCTTCGGAATAAGCAAATCATCACCCCATTGTTAAATTTTGATAACTTGAACTTTAATCTATAGTTACCATGTTAAGACTGGGTTAATTGAAAAGAGAGCGATTAAAATTAAACGCAATACTTCAAGATTGGAAATGGGATCAAATTGTAGTTTTAAATCACGTTCAATCCCCCTTGAATTCTTTTTATTCTCGGGGCAATGGGCTACATTTGTTTAAATTCACATTATGGCGGGCGCAATATTTGGATCCTTATTGACCTTAAGTACCTTCGGGGAATCCCACGGACCGGCTATGGGTGGTATTTTAGCTGGATGCCCCGCTGGCTTAACGCTTGATTTCGAAGCCATAAATGTCGAACTCTCTCGCCGTAAACCAGGACAATCGGCAATTGTCACACAGCGCAAAGAACCCGATCAGGTGAAATTTTTATCGGGGATTTATGAAGGGGTTACCACCGGCAGTCCAATCGGGTTTATTGTGGAAAACGCCAATCAAAAATCCGGGGATTATGACCATCTAAAATCTGTTTATCGCCCATCGCATGCGGATTACACTTATGAAAAAAAATACGGCCATCGCGATCATCGTGGAGGTGGACGGGCTTCGGCGCGTGAAACAGTCAGTTGGGTTGTGGCAGGAGCCATCGCCAAACAGATTATCCCTAAAGTTACAATCTCAGCCTATGTAAGCGCAGTGGGGCCACACGAGTTTTCCGGAAAGGTCGATGAACAGGCGCTAGGACTGGTCGAGCAAAATGTGCTTCGTGCACCGGATCTGACTTGGGCCAAGGAGATGGAGGAATTCATCAAGTCAGTCCGAAAGGATGGCGATACTGTAGGGGGGGTAATTAGTTGTCTCGTGGATGGAGTTCCCCTAGGATGGGGCAGCCCTGTTTTTGAAAAGCTCCATGCCAATTTAGGAAAGGCCATGCTTACCATTAATGCAGTCAAAGGTTTTGAATATGGCAGCGGATTTGAAGGCGCTAAAATGCGTGGGAGTGCCCATAATGATTTATATCGATTTGATGGGGGAACTGTCACGAATAACAGTGGAGGAATACAAGGCGGGATCAGTAATGGAGCGCCTATTTTTTTCCGTGTTGCATTTAAGCCTGTGGCGACACTCATGCAAGCTCAAGAAGTCTTGGACAAAGACGGCAACCTAAAAACGCAAAGTGGTAAAGGGCGTCATGATCCTTGTGTAGTGCCTCGTGCCGTGCCCATCGTAGAGGCGATGACCGCACTGGTATTGGCCGATGCTTATTTAATGGACCGAACCACTAAAATATAACGACATGAAATCTATTGCACTGCATTGGCGCATATTAATTGGTATGGCTTTAGGGGTTATCGTAGCCCTGATTATGAGTAAAATCGAATGGGGCCCTGCCTTGATTACAGATTTTGTAAAACCTTTTGGGACTATTTTTATCAATGGGCTCAAGCTGATTGCGGTACCCTTAATTTTGGCATCACTCATCAAGGGGGTTTCTGATTTAAAGGATTTATCCCGTCTATCACAAATGGGTCTGCGTACCATTCTTACCTATGTCTTTACGACAATCCTGGCGGTCTCTGTTGGTTTAATGGTGGTTAATGTGGTCGCTCCTGGGAAACAAATTACGGAACAGACCAGAAATGAATTGGTGGAAGCTTATGGAGGCGAAGCAGCCAAAAAACAAGAACAAGCCCAGCAGCAAATTCAGGCCGGTCCGCTTCAAGCATTGGTGGATCTGGTCCCAAGTAATATCGTAGGGGCCGCGGCAAATAATGGAAATATGCTTCAGGTTATCTTTTTCGCCTTGTTTTTTGGGGTCAGTTTGATCATGATACCCGAGACTTCAGGGGCCCCGGTAAAGGCCTTTTTTGATGGGTTGAATGATGTGATCCTCAAGATGATTGATCTTATTATGGCGTTGGCACCTTACGGGGTCTTTGCTCTGATGGCCGCATTGGTTGTTGAAGCGCCCTCGGCTGACTTATTTGCCGCACTGTTGTGGTATGCGCTATGTGTGGTAATTGGTTTGGTGTTACTGGTGCTGATTTATCTGTTGATCATTCGTTTTGTCATAGGACGAAATCCTCTAGAATTTATTAAAGGGATTTCACCGGCTCAATTACTTGCATTTTCTACGAGTTCTAGTGCTGCTACCTTACCAGTGACCATGGAGTGTGTTGAAGAAGAACTTGGCGTGCGCACAGAAGTGGCCAGTTTTGTTTTGCCCATTGGCGCCACCATCAATATGGATGGCAC
>CALJFV010000171.1 GCA_938074515.1 uncultured Flavobacteriaceae bacterium | reverse complement strand
GTGTCCTAAGAGAAAGCATGAATTTTGCGATTAGTGCACTGATTAACAATAAGTTAAGAACATTTCTTTCTCTTCTGGGGGTCACCATTGGTATTTTTTCAATCATCGCTGTGTTGGCGGCTGTGGATTCGCTCAAATCCGAAATCCAAGACAGGCTTAAGGGTCTTGACAACAGCACCATATATTTGGGTAATTTTTCCTTTGGACCGACTGAAGTCCCGCGCTGGAAGTGGGAACAATTTCCTGTTGCCTCCTACGAGGAGTATCAATATTTAAAGAAAAATTTAAATCAAGCTCAAGCGGTTGCATTTAACTTAAATGTGCGCAACGAAACGATTAAATTTGAAGACCGTTCTGTGGAGAATGCGAACATTGGCGCTTTTTCACATGAATATTACGATATTGAATCCCTACAAATTGACCACGGCAGATTTTACAATGAATTGGAGTCAAATAATGGGGCTCAAGTCGTGGTAATTGGGCATGAGATTGCAACTTCTTTATTTTATGAGGCGGAACAGGCAGTAGGAAAAAAAGTTCGACTCTATGGTAAGAAATTTACAGTCATTGGGGTGCTAAAAAAGGAGGGTTCTATATTTAATGACTCCAAGGATACTTTTGTCTTTGTTCCAGTGAATGTCATCCGAAATATATTTGGTGCCAACAATCGTAATCTATTTCCATTTATTATTATGAAACCTTTATCGGGAACCGATAATGAAGCTTTCATTGCTGACCTAAAATTAAAAATGCGTTTGAAGCGTGGGTTGCGTCCAGAACAGGAAGATGATTTTTTTGTTAATCAGTTACAAGGTTTTGCAGATGCTATTGACGATATAACGGGCACGATGAATTTAATTGGCATCATTATTAGTGCGTTTTCGCTACTCGTGGGTGGTTTTGGAATCGCAAACATCATGTTTGTCAGTGTTAAAGAGCGCACAAATTTAATTGGGATCCAAAAGTCTTTGGGTGCCAAACGACGATTTATATTGTATCAATTTTTATTCGAGGCAATGATTCTAGCCATTATTGGCGGAATTTTTGGTCTGATTCTGGTATTTATTGCCTCAATAATTGCCTCACAATTTTCGGGTGATTTTGAGTTTGTACTCTCTCCGTTTAACATGCTCATTGGTACGGTGGTTGCCGCTTTAATTGGTCTTATTTCAGGAATACTTCCCGCGCTTAAAGCCTCAAAACTCGATCCAGTCGAGGCCATTCGCACAGGAATGTAATGATAGGAACAGAATTTACTACGAGTGGGTTACTGTGAATCGCTTTTGCTGGAGATCTAAGCTTAATTGAGCCCAGTCTTGCGCCATTGCCCAACGAAATTCAATTATTTCATCATCAGTATCAGTGATGAACAAGGCTCCATTAAAAGCAGGGTGATGAGCGCGTAACTTGATCAAATCAAGTTGATTTAAAACAAGTGATGAATTGATTTTATCCTGAATTTGATGATGGGTCAAGTTGGTGCGATTGATTTCTTTATGGTTTCCCTCTGTATCCGCGGCCCCATAGTCGTTCGTGCCGCCAAACAAATCCAAATACCAAATTTGAGGGGTTCCAGGCATAAAAAGTTGAAGCGCTCGAGCCATTAACATTTTATCAGCATCCTCACCAAGGGCACTAAAATAGGTTGCATTAACTTGATAATAGGCGATTTTTTCACCGTCTGGGCCAAATAGGTTTTTAATGCGCCCTCCTCGGGCTACAATTTTCTCAATTAACCCTTCTATTTGACTCGTGCTTAAAAGTCCTTGACCGCTGATCGGGTGGTCTGGGTCTCCGTCAAGGTCTAGAAGCGGAATGCCATCGTGACATCCCAGCATATTGATTAATTTATATCCCTTTTCTTGAATTTCGTTAGCCCATTTGATGAGCGGGGTTTTATCTCCATTTTCAATCGTGTGAATAATTAATCCGGGTAAGAAAAAATCATAAATGGGAAATCCTTCAGCACTGACCTGGCTGTGAAGTCGCTTTCCATATTGTGCATGAATTTCAGGCAAAACTTCGAGTGACAAGTCTTGCGCCATTTTTTGCAACCGATTCAAGTATTCCCATGTTTCTGGAACATTAAAAAAATTACGCTCTCCGACGGACTTATGCAAATACGCGAATGCGTCTAGGCGAATGATTTTACCCCCATAATCACTTAGTTTTTTTAGCGTGGTTTCGTAGTATTTCCACACAGAATCGCTCTCAGCATTGAGATCCATCTGCCCCAACAAATTCAGGTGTCGCCTTATTATTGGAGCCACCTCCTGTGTATCGAGCCCCAACGCTTCAATAGCTCGGCCAGGATTATGACCTTGAATTAATTCATTTTCGACCGCTTGATGCAGGGCCTTACTTTGCTTTGTATTTAATTTTAATTCGAGACAACAATCCTCTATAAAGGTTTCTTCAAGGGTTATCTTTTGGTAGAATGTATTCCAATAGGGCCTAAAACTATTGTCCGGGAAGGGAACTTGTAAAATAGGTAAACCCGGTTTACGCGTAAAAAGTTTTTCTTTGAATTCGGGTTTTGGAATCAGAACCCCCTGAGCATTGAGCGCTCCATGGTTGTCCCAGAAGCGGTTCCAGTCGATAAAAAAGTCAATGTAGGGAGAGTTTTCACCATGATTCATCAAGTTTTTGAATTCTGGAGCGCCGACGGAGAGATGGTTTAAAACAATATCCAGTTTTAACCCAATCCCTAAAGATTTTAATTTATTTAAATCTTCTTGAGTGATAAATGACTCATTTAAATCATAATCAATAATCGAAAAGCCTCGATCTAGATCAGAATGAAAAAGAGTCGGCAAAAGGTACAAGCTTTGAAAAATGCCATTAAATTTTTTTTCGACCAGGAGTTTTGTCAAATAGGAAATGGACCCGCCTATACTGTCGGGATAGGCATTGAGTATGATTCCTTTTTGAATTTGATTTTTATTTATTGGGCTATCCATAAATCTCCTTTGGAATGTAATCTTTAGGCCACGCTTGAGCAATTTGAGCATTGACCCATTCTAAAAATTCGATATCTGTTTGACTAAAGGCGTCGATTTGTTCAGAGTCAATATCAATTTGTCCAATATTTTTTCCGTGGACAAATAAGGGCACAACAAGTTCTGATTTTACACTAACACTGCAGGCAATATAATTGTCTTGTGCGTTGACGTCGGGCACTAAAAACGGATTATTCGATTCCGCGACCTGTCCGCAAATTCCTTTGCCAAAAGGAATGCAGGTGTGATCTGTTGGGGCGCCGCAGTAGGGGCCTAGATGAAGGGTTCTTTGTTCAGAATTAGCGAAATAAAAACCAACCCAAGTATAATGTTTGAGTGAGCTTTGAAGAAGATCACACAATTGCTGAAGTTGTGTGTTAAATGATTCAGGACTATTTTGAAATATATTCAAAACCTCTTGGCGTAACGCATGCATATTTCAATTTTTCTGTAAATGTATTTAAATATTACCTTATTGCTTTTAAACGATAAGGTTTCCTATGGGATAAAAAATTAACTTTGAGGACATGATGAATTTATTGAAAATTTATCGGCCTATATGGCAATTTCTCCTGGTTTTTTTCGGGACCTACAGTTTTTTTAGCGGTCTTTATTTTTATTTCTTGGACTATTGGAGTGCTCATGGAATAGTGGTTGACCCGATAACCAATGTGGTGGGGCAACAAGTTCAATGGACCCTTCAATACTTGGGCTATGATGGCTTGGTGACGCCATGGGCCGGAACAGAGGATGTAGTCATCTCTATTATGAATCAGCCTGTAGCTCGATTAGTTGAAGGGTGTAATGCGGTGAGTGTCATGATTTTGTTTGCGGCCTTTGTCATTGGAATACCTCAGAAAATATCCCGTTCACTGTTATTTCTTTTTTTTGGCTTTATGGCATTGTATGGCATTAATATTTTGCGCATCGTACTGATTAGTATAGGTATTTATATTCGCCCGCGTTGGGCCACGATTTTGCATGATGTTGTTTTTCCAGGAATCATTTATGGCATGGTTCTCTTGCTGTGGATCATATGGATTTGGCAATATAAATCTAAAGTCAACACTGATGGATAGTCTTCGATTTACAGGCTTGGTATTGAGCGTATGTGGTTTATTCACTGTGCGCTTTTTTGAATCAGAGCTCTTTTACGATCCATTGATTGAATTTTTTAAGGGGCCCTATCAGACGGAATCATTACCACAAATCAATTGGAGGGCCTGGTCATTTAATTTAATAGGACGTTATCTGTTAAATGCTGTTTTATCTCTATTTAGTTTGAAGATGATTTATGGCCAAAAGTCAATACTTCAATTTTCAGCAGTACTTTATTTTATTATCCTTTTAATTCTGTTGCCGCTATTATGGGGGCTGATGTATTATTATGTGCCCGGAGATTATCGAGGATTATTTTATGTGCGCCGTTTTTTAATTCATCCTGTTTTACTTTTGTTATTAATCCCAAGCTTTTACATGTTAAAGCCCAACAAAAACTTTTAATTTTACTTTAAACCACGAAAATGCGACACTCTTTAGTTTTTTTTAT
>CALJFV010000170.1 GCA_938074515.1 uncultured Flavobacteriaceae bacterium | reverse complement strand
ATAATCGCCACACGAGTTTCGTAATCTGGATGATTGAGTTCGGCAGAAAGTCCCCATTTGAACCGCGAAAGCAATCGCTGCTCAATATCCATCATATCCACAGGGGCCTTGTCACTTGTAAGAATAACCTGTTTCCCGTTTTGATGTAAATGATTAAAAATATGGAAGAAAACATCTTGCGTCCCCGCCTTTCCAGACAACAACTGAATGTCATCCACGATCAACACATCAATTATTTGATAGAAGTGGATAAAGTCGTTACGGTTATTCTTTTTTACCGATTCTATGTACTGCTGTGTAAATTTCTCTGCAGAAATGTACAACACAGTTTTCTCAGGATACTTTTCTTTGATTTCTACGCCAATAGCATGAGCTAAGTGGGTTTTTCCCAGGCCAACCCCTCCAAAAATAAGCAGGGGATTAAACGAAGTCCCACCGGGTTTGTTCGCCACCGCATATCCAGCCGAGCGTGCGAGCCGGTTGGAGTCTCCTTCTAAGAAATTATCAAAACTGTAATTTGGATTGAGCTGAGATTCAATTTTTACATTGCGAATCCCAGGAATAACAAAAGGGTTTTTTAATTCAGGGCTTTTGTGCTTAAGCGGCACATCAACCTCTTGTTCCTTGAGTTGACTTCGATTGGTACTTGGAATTTTCTCTGTAAAGGGTTGTTTATTGCCATAGGTGTTTTCCATCTTGATCAGATACACCAATTTTGCTTTTGCCCCTAATTCACGAGTCAAAGAAACTTTAAGGAGTTTTACGTAATGTTCTTCCAGCCATTCGTAGAAGAATTTACTCGGGACTTGAATGCTCAAGGCATTGTCCACAAGTTTCACTGCTTTGATGGGTTCGAACCACGTTTTGTAGGCCTGCGTTGAAATGTTGTCTTCAATAAATGACAAGCAGTTTCCCCAAACTGTTTCCGCAGTTCTCCCCATGATTAGTTAAAGTGTTTTATTAAGTTAAAAAATAGAATGAAATTAGCTTCTCTCAAATGATTTGCTAACATTTTCTTAACACTACAAATATGTGAACAAAAAATCTAAAAAAAAAATAGAAAGCCTATTGAATTTTGATTTTTTTTTCATCATTATTAGATGGCTTCGATTAATATAAAAGAGGTTCTTTAATTTATCAAAAAATATGCTTTGCAAAACTACGACCAAGATACGGGTAAGATACGGTGAAACAGATCAAATGGGCTTTGTTTACTATGGAAATTATGCACTGTACCTAGAACAAGGACGAACCGATTGGCTTAGAAAAATGGGTTTTTCATACAAGGAGTTGGAGGCTCAAAATATCTTACTTCCTGTGACTCAATTCAGTATCAATTACCATGCTCCCGGAAAGTATGACGATCTACTTGAAATTGAGACTACTTTGGTCAACAAACCTGGGATAAAAATTCAATTTTCCTATGTTGTTTGGAATGAAGAAAAAAAACAATTGATCACTGCCGAAACGACCCTTGCATTTGTCGATAAAAAGACCATGAAAATTACACCTGCTCCAGAATATTTAATTGAGGCCATTGAAAAATGTGCTGATTTGGGTCATTGACCTCTATCGGCCTCTAAAATCTCAAACAGGATATCTTGTCGGCTTTTCCAAAAGTTAGCTGCTTGTTGAATTTGAATTTCAGGTAAATTAAATTCAATAGTGCAGTTTTGATCGAGATCTTGTTCGAGTATGGTGCATTGCTCTTGCTTGAGCCAATGCATGACAGTGCCTATGTCGTGGTAGAAAAATTTTAATTGAGCCCTTTGGTAAACAACCTCCACCTTAAACCTGCAGGCGTCCAAGGTCAATTGAGCTGTCGCTTTGTAGGCCTTTACTAAACCGCCTACACCGAGTTTTGTGCCTCCAAAATAACGGATAACTGCTAGGGCCGTATTGGTCAATTCATAAGATTGAATTTGTCCAAGAATCGGTGTTCCGGCACTGTGGGTTGGTTCTCCGTCGTCATTGGCCCGCACATCCTGTCCTTCAGAGCCCAATCTGTAGGCATAGCAACAGTGATTGGCTCCCGGATGTTGCTTTCTTAGAAGTTCAAAAAACGCCATCGCCTTTTCAGCATTATCGACATGTTTGGCAAATCCTAGAAATTTACTACCCTTGTCTTTATAGACAATATCCTGCGCGCCTTTATCCACTGTTTTCAGGGCCTGGGGGGAACTCATATTTGATTTTTTCCGTGATATAAAACATTGTCTTGAAAGCTACCAATGGGCGTTAGGCTCGTCTTAATTATTGGCCCAGGAAGCCCTTCATTCCAAGAGTTTTTGCTTTTGTAGCAGAAGCATTCATCCCAGAGATTGGCATCAATAAAGCGCTGCAGTGTTTCGGGCCCGCCCTCGACAAGAACACTTTGAATCTCCAATTCATATAATTTTGCCGTAACCTGTTCTGGAGTATGATAATCTTTTGAACTCAGCCATACGATATCTTGTCTTTTTGGTTTTTCTCCACCCAAAACAACAATTTGTGGTGTGTTTTCATTCCATCGATACGCCGATAATTTTGGATGATCCAGTTGCCATGTTCTGTGTCCAACCAGAATAGCGTTTTCATTACTGCGCAATACATGGGTATGTTGACGTGCAAATTCATTGCTGATCCAAACCGGGCGCAACTCTTTTTTGATAAGGGGGGCCACAAATCCGTTTTTGGTTTCCGCCCACTTCAAGATCACATAGGGTCGATGGTGTTCGTGAAACATGAAAAAGCGCTTATTTAAGGACCGGCACTCTTGGGTCAATACGCCCGAGATGACTTCGATGTCATGTTTTTTTAGATGCTCGATTCCTGAACCATTGACTTTGTGATGGGTGTCGACGCTCCCGATAACCACTGTTTTTATTCCAGAGGCAACAATTAAAGCAGCGCAAGCGGGAGTACGTCCTACGTGATTGCAGGGTTCTAAATTGACATATAAGGTTGCTCCCGCGAGATCCAATGAATCAACCTTCTTGATGGCTTGGGCCTCCGCGTGTGGTTCACCTGCGCGGTGATGCCAGCCCTCAGATATTATTTTGCCATCTTTAACAATGACGCAGCCTACCATCGGATTTGGGAAGGTTGTTCCGCTACCATTTTCCGCGAGCTGAAGACAGCGGGCCATAAATTTTTCGTGTATCTTCACCACTCAAAAGTACTGCGAAAATTTTACAACCTCAATGTTAGAAATAAGATTGATTCAGCCCGAGGACGATCCCCAAATCGGACAACTTATACGCACTGTTTTGGAGGAATTCAACGTGCCTAAAGTAGGAACAGCTTACGCGGATCCTTCTCTTGATGGAATGTTTCAGGCCTATCAAAAGGACAATACTCAATATTTCATCCTCA
>CALJFV010000169.1 GCA_938074515.1 uncultured Flavobacteriaceae bacterium | reverse complement strand
AAAGGCAACCCACTGCCCTCGAGCGACTACTGGTTCCGTATAGAATATACCGAAGAAGATATTCCAAAGGCCTTTACAGGACATTTTACATTAAAAAGATAGATATTTTCAACGGCTCCAAACTGAAAAAACCTGCTATAGGCAGGTTTTTTTTTGTTTTCATAAACTCGGCGAGGCCAATTCTAAAACATGCTTTTTAAAGGATTAGACCTAGACCACCTTATGGGCACTTATGCCCTCTCGAATAATATTCGACTAAACTGCGGTGATTATTGATGCGCTTAGGTAAACAAAGACTTAATTATAAATCAATTCCAAAGGATAGAATAAAGGATTGATTGTTCAGAGCACTAGTGAATCTATTTTGCTCCTGGTACAACGCTGTGGCAGTATTGATAGAAGAATTGACTAGCGCAGCATCTAATGTCCAACCACCACCGTAAAAACCAAGTCCATAACTATAGCCAAAATTATCATCTAACCCTAACTCTTTTAACGTTTGGGTTTCCATCCAGTAACCTCCGCGCAGTCTCCATGGACCGTAACGATATTCTCCACCGAGTTTGGCGCTGATACTTTGATCAAATGAATTTTCTATGGTAGAATTAGCGGATTGAAAGAAGTCAGATCCGTCGTTATTAAACGCCCCCGCGCCGTAATTTTTTTGGCTTAAAGACCCAGAAATAAGCCCTTGCGGACCAAATACATAAGCTAAACCGACATTCCATTGGCCTGGGGTTCTCAAGCGGTAAGGTTCAAAATAGTTACGAACATCTGGGTCCATGAAATAGTTTTCAAGCCCTTGATTAATTAATAAAGAGCTGTTCAAGGACTCAGTGGATTCCTCATTTAACTGCCACCAGGTAGGACTGTCATAAGACAGACTCATGCGCCAGTGATCACCGGGGGTATATATCGCCCCCACCTGCAGACTGAACCCTTCTCCATTGGTTCTTTCAAAAGATCTATAAGTTAAACTCTGAAGAGGACTGCTTGTTAGAACGGCACTTTCAGAGATAATATTTGAGCGTGTGTATCTCAAGATATGACTGTTAATGTTTAACCCAAAAAACAAATCATCACCGTATTGGGTAGCAATGTTGACATTGAATTGACGCATTGAACCACCGAGCTCTCGAGAAGTCTTTTGTCTCCGCTGATCATTGACAGCGACGACATAATTTATGTTATTATTAGAGTCATTTTCAGGGTCTATTAAGTAAGCTTGATAAGCCAATAGTCCAAGTTGAGCCCCGCGTCCTAATGTATTTCCAAGATAGGCATAAACTGAACCTAGGGTTTCGCCAGATCCTAATTGTAAATCGGACAATGTCGTTCCTTGAGCTCGCTCAGAAAAGTAATTTGATAAACCAAATTCTGTATGTCCAGAAACCTCAACGGATTGATCAAAATTCTTTAAAGTAGCCATGGAAAAGCCAAAAGATATTTTCCTCCATGGACTCTTTTCATCAATTTGTTCTGCGACAATAATTCCTCCTGCATGGCCAAAATCAAGATAATTGTCTTTGGATGTGTTTTGACTTCCTGTAAAATTACTTTTGGTTTGTCGCCCACCAACAGCTAATCCGAAATCGACTTTGCTGTTAATATTCACCGCAGTCGCTGCAGGATTTAAATGAAGGCTACTTACGCCCCCGCCAAGCGCATGAAATGCGCCGCCCATGGCTTGGATTCTTGCAGAGCCAAAAGGGTCTAATTGAGAAAACTGCAAGTAGTCTTGGGTAATTTGACTCCAAGAATTTGTGTTCAATATTATAAAAAACACCAGCGCAAGCACTGGTGTTTTTGTTTTAAGGCTATTTTTCATTTTTAAATTTTATACAGGTTTGTACAAGGCTTAACTTCTGTCAATTTCCGAAATAGGCGCTCGAAATTTCAATTATCGACGACCGCCACGACCGCCTGAACCGCGACCAGAGGAAGGACGTGAATAATTGCGCGGTGTATTCATTGGTCTTGTACTTTGAAATGACGGTGTACTAAAACTTCTTTGAGCTGCATTTTCTGATTTAAACGATTTTTGGGTGGCCTGATTGCTTGAAGGCCGCGCGCTCGTTGTACCACTTGTAGGTCTGCTTCGTCTTTTAATTTTGAAGTTCTTAGCAGTATTACTCGGAGTTACAGTCTGAGCAACAGGTCTTGTTGTGTTCACAGGAGGAACCGTTTGAGTACCTCTACGCGCCACATTCCCATTGTTTTCATTGCTTTGCAGGGGTCTAGTGTTGCTCGCTTGAGTATTTCTAACAGAAGGATTGACCCTCGATTGTGACATGGAGCTCGTTCTGTTTTCAGCAAAACCTCGAGAGTTTCCTCTATTGCGAACTGCAGAATTTCGATTTTCAACGCCCTGTGAACTTCTATTTCGCACTCCATTATTTCTACCTCGATTCAGATCACTGCTGCTGCGTCCTCTAAGACCAGACTGTTCACGTGTCCCTGTATTTGATCGATCTGAGCGGCCTCTTGAGATAAATCTATCTTGATTTGATCGCCCTCTGTTGGCAATAGTGGAGTAGCCATTATTGTTGTTGAAATACCAAGGGCTATAGTAGCCGTTGTAACCCCAACCAAAACCATTGTAGAACCAAGGATTGTAATAACCATTGCCCCATCCCCAGTAAGGATTTGCACCCCAATAACTGCTATATCCCCAGAATGGATTGTTCCAATAATTAAATCCCCAGGGACGAAAACCACCCCAGTATCCCGCGTTCCATCCACCATACCAAAATCCTGAATTCCAGCTATTTCCAAAGAATCCATTATTCCATCCACCATAAACATTAACGGTGACTTCTTGTGTATTGCTACCCCATGAGCCGTAGTCATCGATATAATCTTCTTCAACAATCACATAACCTTCTTCATCTAAAGACTCTTGTGCGCTGTATGCGTCGATATCTGTGAACACCAAATTTTCTTCCGGAATGTCCTCTATTTGAGCGGCTTTGGTGCTAAAATATTGCTGATAATAATTGTTTTTGCCCTCTACCGAATTTGATTCTTCGACTATATAGTTGTTGCCGTAGATTCCATCCTCTTCATCGGCAACTCCTTTGTAGGTGTTACAGCTAAGTAGAGTGATTGCTGCAAATCCATAAGTTGCCCATGCAGCTGCCTTTTTGAGATTTTGATTTACAGTTTTCATAACGATAGATTTAAATTGTTGAACATGATAAAAATAAGTAGTTTTGCCGAAACATAACTTTTTTTAACTAAAGTACAATTACTGTGCCAACTCTCTCAATATGGGGAAAAACTTAACATCAAGAGCCGAGGACTATTCCAAGTGGTATAACGAACTGGTCGTAAAAGCAGATTTAGCTGAAAATTCGGGGGTTCGTGGTTGTATGGTAATTAAACCCTA